>CAJTSZ010000090.1 GCA_910578755.1 uncultured Oscillospiraceae bacterium
ATCTGGCGCTTATTTTGGCGATAAGCTGTCCCCTTTGTCCGACACCACCAACCTGGCCCCAATGGCAGCTGGTGCCGAGCTGTACGAACACATTGTCCATATGCTGTATACTACGGTCCCTGCAACCGTTGCGGCCTTGGTTGTTTACCTAATTATGGGCTTTAGCAGCACAGGTACCACCGTTGCTTCAGAAACGGCGGAAATTATGAAGGAACAGCTTAGCGCAATGTTTCACTTTAACCCCATTATTCTGCTGCCAATGGTCGTAGTTATTGTAGGCTCCATCCTAAAATGGCCAACCCTGCCAACCATGGCTGGCGCAGGCTTCCTGGGTATTTTCCTTGGCGTTGTCGTTCAAGGCTTCAGCCTGGCTGATGGCTTTGCCGCCCTCATTAACGGCTTTAAGGTAACTATGACAAACTTCAGTGGGGAAGCTGCCCCTCAAATCATCAGCCTGGTAAACCGCGGCGGCGTAAGCTCCATGATGGGTACCTCTATTTTGGTATTTGCCGCAATGTGCTTTGCCGGTATTGTAAGCGTTTCCGGTATGCTGAATAAAGTGCTGGAACTGCTGCTCAACAGAGTAAAAAAGACAGCCGGCTTGGTATGCTCTACCATTGCAGCCTGCCTCACGGTTGCTTTAACTACAGGCAACTCCTACCTTACCATTTTGGTTCCTGGCCAGCTCTTTAAAGACGCATACAAAAAAATGGGCCTGGCCGCCAAAAACCTTTCCCGTACCTTGGAAGATTCCGGTACCGTATTGGTCCCTTTAATTCCATGGTCCTCTGCCGGCGCCTATATGGCGTCCACCCTGGGTGTTGAGGTTGTAGCATACTTCCCTTATGCCGTTTTGTGCTATGCAGGTATTATTATGGCTATTATCTGCGCCTTTACAGGCTTTGGTATTGCAAAACTAAACCCAGACGGCACCGAAGTAAAAAAAGAAAAAAACAATAAAAAGTAAGTAGTAAGCAACAGGCCAGGCAGCACTGCTGCCTGGCCAAAAGCAAGGAGTGTACTTGTATGATTTTAATAAAACAGGCTTCGGTTTATGCGCCAGAATATTTAGGAGTAAAAGATGTGCTGCTGTGTGCAGGTAAAATTGAAGCCATTGAAGATAATATGGAACCCAACCTCCCAAACTGCCGGGTTATTGAGGCAAAGGGCAAAAAGCTGGTTCCCGGCTTTATTGACACCCATGTCCACATTACCGGCGGCGGGGGAGAAGGCAGCTTCCATACCCAGGTGCCGGCAGTTTCTCTGGCGGAACTTCTTGGCGGCGGCGTAACCACCGTTGTTGGCCTGCTGGGAACAGACGGCATTACCCGCAGTGTGGAAAACCTAATTGCCCGGGCCAAAGCCTTAAAGGAAGAGGGAATTTCCGTTTATGCCTGCACCGGCTCCTACGGGTACCCAAGTATTACCATTACCGGGGATGTCCGCAAGGATATTGCATTTATAGAAGAAGTTATTGGCGTAAAATTGGCAGTAAGCGACCACCGTGCCCCAAATGTTACAGTGGATGAACTAATTCGCCTGGGTAGCGACGCCCGGGTTGCAGGGATGATTTCCGGTAAGTGCGGTATTGTCCTGCTCCATATGGGGGACGACCCTAAGGGGCTGGCCCCTGTCCGCGAAGCCTTGGGCCGCACCGCTATCCCGGCAAAAATTTTCCGTCCAACCCATGTAAACCGCCGCAAGGAACTGTTGGCCGAAGCCTTTGAGTTTGCTAAAGCAGGCGGTTATATCGACCTTACCTGCGGTATGACAGAAGCAGGCGCCCCAGCCCAATGTATCCTTAAAGCCAAGGAGCAGGGCGTTCCCATGGACCATATTACCATCAGTTCCGACGGCATGGGCAGCTGGTCCACCTACGACGAAGCCGGCAACCTGCTGAAAATCGGCTATTCTGCAGTAGATGCCGCCCACAAGGAATTTCAAAAACTAGTAACACAGTGTCGTATGCCTGTGGAAGAGGCCCTGACCTTTGTTACCTCCAACACGGCAAAATCCCTGGAAATTTACCCCAAAAAGGGCTGCATAAAACCTGGCGCAGATGCGGACCTTGTTCTTTTGGACGATTCCCTGGAAGTAAACTCCGTTATTGCCAACGGCGCTGTTATGGTAGAAAACGGCGTTGTGCTGAAAAAGGGGACCTACGAAGGATAAGCCCAAACACAAAACAGGTGGGAAAAGGAGAAAACAATGTACCAAATAAAACAGTTGGACGCCCAAAATACTGCACAAATCATAGCTTTTGATAAACTCTGCTTTCCTACTGATTTTTGGAAAGAGGAAGATTGGCAGGACTTGCTGCGGGACAAAAGGGCAGCCTACTATGCCCTCCTGGACAGCGACAATATTGTTGGGGATGTTTTTATCTACAACTGGCAGGGGGAAAAGGACTATGTTAAAATTATGAATGTTGCGGTCCATCCCAATTACAGGAACCAGGGCCTTGCCTCCCGCCTGCTGAACCATGCCGCCAAAGAAATGGAACGCCTTGGCATGTTCCGTTTCTGCGGGGAAACAAGGGCCTCCAACCGGGCAATGAAAAAGGTTTTTACAAATTGCGGTTATGCCCTTAATAAGGTGGAAGAAAACTATTACCACAACCCGGAAGAAAGCGCCTGGAAATATGTTTTGCAAGGGGAAAAGACTGGCCTTTCATAATAAAATATACCAAATACAGCCGCTGCGGGAGCCCTCTCCCCGGCGGTTTTCTTTTGCAGGTTCCGCCTTCTGCAAAAATTTCCCCCGCTGGCAGTAATTTTACAGGAGAAAAACCACATATATATTGACCAGCCTGCGGAATCAGTGTAAACTGGAAAAGCGGCAATGGATGACAAAATAAAACAAACCCCTTCTTGGGTTGACATACTTGGCCTATTTCTTAAAAAATGAAAGGAAAAAAAGAATGAAAAAATTATCTGTTTTTTTGGCGGCGGTGCTGCTTTTGATGCAGGCAGCAGGCTGCGCTGTTCAGGATAGGGAAGCAGCGCCAGCCCCCTCTGTTGTTCAGCGCACAGAAACAGTGGTCGCCCAGGATATTGACCCCCAGGAAAATTACCCCATGGAAAACCCAGGGGCCCAGGAGGAGCTCACAGCCCCGGAATTAACCGAAAAACCGGCAACCCCTGTGTCAACTGCCCCTTCCGTAAAAGAGGAGGAGCCAGCGCCTTCTGTTAGTGAAAAAGAAGAAAAAGCGGAGCAGCAGGCCCCCGCCCAGCCGGAGAAGGAACCCCAAACCGAAAGCAAGGAACCGGAAAAAACCGAAACGCCAAAGGAACCGGACATCCCGGTTTCCACAGTGAAAAATACCCTGGGGGAAATGCGCGCCGTGGATTTCCTATTTTGAATACGGCTCCCTTCTTACAGGCCAAAGCGAAAGCAGCTTTACCGCCAATGTTGGCGCCGCCTTTGACACTGTAAAGCAAACAGGGCTGAACACGGTAATTGTCCAGGTGCGCCCCTACAGCGATGCTTTGTACAATTCCCAATATTTCCCTTGGTCCTACCTGGCCGCCGGTACCGAAGGGAAAAACCCCGGCTTTGACCCCTTGGAAATCATGGTTCGGGAAGCCCACAAAAGGGGCCTGGAAATTGAGGCCTGGATTAACCCTTACCGGGTGCGCAGCAGCGGCTATAAACAAGCGTTAAGCGAAGAAAACCCAGCCAAAGCCATGGTGCGCTCCGGTGACGCCATAGAGTGGAACGGCGGTATTTACTATGACCCCGCCAGCAAAAAAGCCCAGGAGCTGATTGTAAACGGCGTGCAGGAAATTGTGGCAAACTATGATGTGGACGGAATTCATTTTGACGATTATTTTTATCCCACTACAGACGCCGCCTTTGACGCGGATTCCTATAAACAATACAAAAACAGCGGCGGAAAGCTTGCCCTGGCCGATTGGCGGCGGGAAAATGTAAACCAGCTAATTAAACAGGTGTACGCAGCGGTGAAGCAGGAGGACAGTTCTGTGCGCTTTGGGGTAAGCCCCCAGGGCAATTTAAGCAATAACTACAACCAGCAGTTTATTGATGTGGAGTTTTGGCTTTCCACCGGCGGCTATGTAGATTACATCTGCCCTCAAATTTATTTTGGTTTTAACAACGGCAGCTGCCCCTATGCCGAAACGGTAGCCCAGTGGAACAACCTAATACGGGTTTCCGGTATTGATTTGTATGTGGGCCTTTCCCCCTTTAAGCTAGGCCAGGAGGACACCTGGGCCGGCAATGGGAAAAACGAATGGAAAAATACAACGGATATTTTGCAGCGTATGGTGGAAACAGCCCGGGAGGAAGAAAAATACCAGGGCTTTGTGCTCTTCCGTTACGATTCTTTGTTCCAGCCTGCCGGCAGCGTAAAAGAACAGGTGGCAGTAGAACTGAAAAACCTAAAGGATATTTTAAAGTAAGCGCAGTTTAGGAGGAAATGGCAGTGCCGCCAAGGAAAAAAAGAAAAAAAGGGCGGGGCAGTGAAAGCCAGCAAACTATGCTGATATTTGCATGTGTTTTCTTGGCTATTACAGTAGTGGTGGCAGTTTCTGCCCTGCTGCTCCGCAGTAAAAAGGAAACCCAGCCCGGGGAACCGCCTGGCCAGGAGGAAAACCAGCTGGGAAATACACAAAACAACAGTGACGACCCTCTCCCGCCGGGGGAGGATGAAGCAAACAGCACAGAAAAGGATGAAGATGAGGAAAACCAGCCCCAGGAAGGGGAGGCGCCTTCCCAGGAGCCCATCTCCTTCAATAAGCCTGCAACTATGAAAGGGGTGTTTGTCATCCCCAAGGAGGATTTCTTTACAGACCCTGCCCAAACCGAAGAAAATCAGAAGCAGGAAATTGAAGCTATGGTAAAACAGGCCCAGTCTTTAGGGATGAACACCCTTTTTGTGGACCTGGTAACAGGGGAGGGCACCGCCTTCCAGCTGGAAACCATACGCTCTATCTCCACCTTTGACGCCGCCGCTTATCTTTTGGAAACCGCCAGGGAGAACAACCTGTTTATCTATGGTATTTATGACCTTTCCTATTACCCCGCCGGGGAACGGGTGCGCCAGGCCCAGGTTAAAAATACCCAGCAGGCAAACCTGGCAAACGGCGTGCTGGAGGACATGGTAAAAAAATACCAGTTCGATGGCATTTTGCTTGCCGGCTGTGAAAACCCGGACGGGGAAGCAGCCTTTGCCGATTATATGCTCTATGGTGGTGGGCGCACATACCAGCAGTATATGGAGGATAACGCCGCCATGCTGGTCACCGCCGCCAAAGAGGTGGTAAGTAAGTACGCCCAAAATACCCAGGTGGGCCTCCTTACAGATGGCGTTTGGGCTGCTGCCAGCCAGCAGGAGGGCGGCCTAGAGGTAACCGCGGGGTTTACCGCCCTGGAAACTGACCGCCTTAACAGTAAAGCGTTGGCGGAACAGCAGGCGGTGGACTTTGTAGCGGTACGCAATTACGGCTCCACTACGGATCCCGCCGCCCCCTTTACCACTGTGGCAAAATGGTGGGACCAGCAGGCCCAGGAAACCGGCCTGCCAGTATATATGGTCCATGGGGCAAACAGGGCGTGTACCACAGAAAACCCCGGCTGGTCCGCCCATGACCAGCTTACCCGCCAGGTCATTTCCCTGGAGGAGTGCTCCAATTTGCAGGGCAGTATTTTTAATTCCCTGGCAAGCCTCAGCGCCAACCCCAAAAACAGCACTACCCTGCTGCAGGACTATTACTCCAACAACGTAAAGGCGGAGCACATTTTAAAGGAGCTCACCTTTACCCGGCCAACCCAGCTACAAATTTCCACTACCGATAAAACATATACCTTCCAGGGCGCCTCGGACCCCAATTCCCCAGTAACCATGGACGGCAAAACAGTGGAAACAGACGAAAACGGCTTTTTCTCCGTCACCGTTTCCCTCAGCCCCGGGGAAAACAAATATACCTTTAACCATAAGGAAAAAACAATGACCTTTACCATAAACCGCCAGGTACAGGTCATTCAGGAGGTCACCCCTGTGGGCAGCCTTTCTGTGGACGGCGGCATGAAGGTAACCATTACGGCCGTAGCTTATGAAAATTCTTCCGTGTATGCGGCCATCAACGGCCAAAACATCCCCATGTCTGTGGACGAAACGGCGGATAATGAGGATTTAAGAGGCACCTCCTACATCCGTTATACCGGTACCTTTACGGCCCCAAAGGGACAGGCCAAGGCCCAGCAGTTAGGCAACATTACCATAACCGCCACCTGGGAGGGCATTACAAAAACCATGGAGGGCGCAAGCGTAACAGTAAACAAGCTGGCCGTGGTGGAGGACGGCGTTTTGGTGCGGGTAACGGCGGACCAGGCAATCACCTTCCCAACCAACGAAATTGGCAAATATCCCGAACCAAACTGTTTCCGTCTGCCAAAGGGTACCCTGGACTATGCCGTGGGCGACGAAGTGGTGTACAAGGACGAGGAGGGCGTGCGCAAATACTACAAGCTGGCTTCCGGCCTGCGGGTGTATAGTGATGATATTGCCGCCGTCTCCGACGGTACCGTGGTCGCAGGCAATATCATCAGCGGCCTTACAGTAAAGGCGGATAAGCAGTTTACCTACGTTATTTTAACCTCGGAATACCCTGTGCCCTTTAAGCCCAAGTACAGCAGCACCCGGTTTGAAATTGATTTCCAATATACCACCAGTACCCCGGAGGACCTTTCCCTCTCTAAAAACCCTCTGTTCAGCTCTGCTGCCTGGGATGGCACCACCCTTTCCCTGGGCTTTATTAACCAAAACGGCTTTTTGGGCTACACAGCCTACCATGATAATGGAGCCATTGTGTTCCGTTTCAACAACCCCACCACCATTTCTGGCGCCCGCATTGTGGTGGACCCTGGCCATGGCGGCGGCGACAACGGCGCGCCGGGCTTCAACCCCAATTACCAGGAAAAACACATCAACTGGGCTATGGCAAAAAGCCTGGCGGAAGCGCTGGAAAACAAAGGCGCCAACGTGCTTTTGCTGAAAACCTTGAACCAAACCACCTCCATGGATGCCCGGCTGCAGCAGGCCCGCAGCTTCAACGCGGTAGTTTATATCAGCGTACACCACAATTCAGCCCAATCCGCCGCCACCGGCACCGAGGCATATTATTTCTACCCCTTTGCCCAATCCCTGGCCAGCCGCATTTCCACAGCAACAAGCCAGGGCCTTAATACCAATAACCGGGGGGCAAAGTACGGCGTGTTCTACGTTACCAGGGACCCTCAGTTTGTGGGAGTACTTTCCGAAGGCGGTTTCTTAACCAACAATAAAGAGTATAACAAGCTGATAAATGACGATTACCAAAAGGAAGTTGGGGAAAACATGGCCTCTGCCATTGCCACCTTCCTAAAAAACGCCGGTTCCGGCAGCGCGGGCATTACAGGCACCCAGTCCACCGGCGACGCGGTTACAGACGTAAAGGACCCGGAAAATTCCGGCTCCAATAACCCTGGAACAGATGAAAAAGATGAAACCGAAGAACCCACCATTACCGAAATCCGCCTGAAGGATGAGGAAGTCACCCTTGCCGTGGGTGAAACTACTGATTTGCAGGTGAAGCTCACCCCATCTGATGCCGATGAGGACACCCTTACCTGGGAAAGCAGCAATACCAAAATAGTACGGGTCAACGGCAGCGGTAAAATTCGGGGCGAAAGCCCCGGCACTGCCACCATAACCGTTTCCGCCGGGGATGTCACCGCAAAATGCACCGTTACTGTAACGGCCCCAGAAGACGGGAAAGGTGAGGAAGCAGAGGAATTAGAGGATATCTCCATTAAAAATGCCCCTCAAACCATGAAGGTAGGGGACAGGGTGCAGTTAGAGGTGGAGGTTTCCCCAGCAGGGGCAAAAATCCCGGAATTGGAGTGGGAGGTTTCCTCCAGCAGTGAAAAGCTGGCGCGTATCAATGGTAACGGCCTGCTGGAGGCCTTGGCGCCAGGCAGTGTAAGCGTCCGGGTGCGTACGGCCGACGGCCAATACGCCAGTATTTGCAAAATAGAAATTACAGAATAATCCCCGGGCCCAAAACTTACAGCGGGATACCCCGCTGTAAGTTTTTTCTTTTTGGAAGTGTTCAGCAACTTTTAAGCCTTTTCTGTTGGGGCCTGCCCAGCCCCGCGCCCCAGGCCTTGTTAGGGGCCTCCAGCCCCTAAAACCCCTGGCCATATTTCTTTTGGAAGCATGGATTGCCTCCAAGCCTCTGCTTGCGGGCTTACGCAGCCCGCACCTGCGCCCCATTTCTTTCTGTGAAGAAAGAAATGGGGGAAAGAAAGTCATTGGTGGCTTGCCGCCCCCAAGCCCCTGCTTAATTGCTTTTGCCACTCAATG
>CAJTSZ010000091.1 GCA_910578755.1 uncultured Oscillospiraceae bacterium
AACTTTTTACAAAAAAAGATTTGCAGCAATGCACCCTACACGTTCACAGTATGTGTTCCTCCAATATAGATAAAAAATATATGGTAAAGGACCCAGAATACCAGGAAAAAATAATGAACCTAAGTACAACTATAGAACCCTTTCGGCCTTTTGTCCATATCATAGATTTTGTAGTGGGAACATCTTATAACGCCCCATATTATATTTTTATAAATGAGAAAGAAAAATACACATTTGCTTTTTTTGATATAGAGGAACAGACAGATTACAGTTTTATTCACAGGGAAAAACCCATGATTTATGTGGCAAAAGATGTAATGGATGAAGACGGTGAGTGGCAGGAGGGGTGGCAGTGGTGGTGCACCATGTCCGCAGAAAACTATTCAGAGCTGCTTTTGAGCACCTCCCTTTATAAGCCTCATGCGGTTTGGTTTGCACCAATATGTGCGTACAAGTACAGCAAAGAACTGTCCGCTTCGCTGGGCGGGGACATTGCCCAGCAGTGGAAAAACAGCGGGAAAGCGCCTATGCCCAGCCCTATTGTACTATACTCTGCGGGGCCCGGCAAGAGGAAGGGGCAAAAATAATTGACTTCCAAACTCTTCCGTTTTATAATGGGGGTAAGGATATTTTACAACAAACCGTAAAGGAGAAATTACCATGCACCACGAATATGTAGATGAACTGTTCCAATTTATAAAAAAATCCCCCAGCTGCTTCCACGCCATTGATACCATTAAAAAAGAACTGGCCCAAAACGGCTTTGAAGAATTAAGCGAAAGCAACGCTTGGAAGCTTGCCCCAGGCAAGCAGTACTTTGTAACCCGCAACCTTTCCTCCATTATTGCCTTTAAGCTGCCGGAAAAGGATTTTTCCAGCTTCCACATTGTTGCCAGCCACAGCGACTCCCCTACCTTTAAAATAAAAGAGGGCGCCGAAGTTGAAGTGGAGAAGAAATACATCCAGCTGAATACGGAAGGCTACGGCGGCATGATTTGCTCCACCTGGTTCGACCGCCCCCTCTCCATTGCCGGCCGCGTGCTGGTACGGGACGGCAGCGGTGTGAAAACCCAGCTGCTGAATATTGACCGCGACCTGGTTATGATCCCCAACCTTGCCATCCACCTGAACCGGGACATTAACAAAGGCTATACATACAATGCCCAGGTGGATATGCTCCCCTTGTACGGCGATGTTTCCTCCAAGGATTCCTTTAAGCAGCTTATTGCAAAGGAAGCCGGCGTTGCCCCGGAGGACCTTTTGGGCAGCGACCTGTTCCTGTACAACCGCATGGACGGCACCTGCTGGGGCGCCAACAACGAGTATATCTCCTGCCCCCAGCTGGATGACCTGGAATGTGCTTTTACCTCTTTAAAGGCCTTCCTGGCCGGTTCCTCCGCCAGCGCCTCCGTTTACTGCGTGTTTGATAACGAAGAAGTGGGCAGCGGCACAAAACAGGGTGCAAAATCTACTTTCCTTACCGATGTGCTCCACCGCATCAACCGCGGCTTGGGCCGTTCTGAAGAGGATTACCACAGAACCATTGCTTCCAGCTTTATGCTCTCTGCCGATAACGCCCACGCCCTGCACCCCAACCACCCCAATAAATTTGACAAAACCAACCGCGTGTTTATGAACGAAGGCATTGTAATTAAACACAGCGCCAACCAAAAATACTGCACCGACAGCGTTTCCGCCGCTGTTTTCAAAAACATCTGCAACAAAGCGGAGGTTCCTTGCCAGGAATTTGCCAACCGTTCCGACATGGTAGGCGGTTCTACCCTGGGCAACCTTTCCAACGCCCAGGTTTCCCTGAACGCCGTTGATATTGGCCTGGCCCAGCTGGCCATGCACTCCTGCTACGAAACTGCCGGCGCCCAGGACGTTGCTATTATGGTTCGCGGCATTACCGCCTTCTACAACTCCGCAGTGGAATCCACTGCCGACGGCCAATATGTCATTGGCTAAGTCCCCTTTATAAGCAATATGCAAACCCCCGCCTTTCGTAAAAGGCGGGGGTCTTTTGTTATGGAAGCCCCAAATTAGTGGAGATTTTCCCAAATAAGTAATTACAAAAAGTATTAAACTTTTATAATAAGCCTGTTAGGATTGGTTTTCTGCCCCTGCGGCAGGGTTGCATCTGTAAGGTGCAAAAAGCAGCGCCGCATAGCAGCACCCCAATAATAATATGTTATTCTTTTCTATATTGTAATAAACTGTGTGCGGCCCCGCCCAACGCGATAATAAACAGGATGGCCCAAAACACCCCCCTAAAATAAGAGGAAAACGGGTGCAGCGCCAGGGCCGCCGCACCCCAGGCCAGGGCAAGAAGCAACAAAAACAGGCCTTCAAAAAGGCGGGCCTCTTTTTTGCTGCGGGCAAAAGTACCAATGAGAAATATACCCAAAAAGCAGGCGGCAGCCACCCCGTTAACAGCACACTGCCATTGTGCTGTTAGGGCATAGCTGGCCCATTGCTCCGCGCTGAGAACCCCAGCCCTGGCAATACGGCTGTATTCCCTAACATTCATCCACAGGCACAAAAGCTGAGAAAAAGCCCCAATTATTATGGCCCATTTGTGCCAGGGCCTTTTCCAATAAATAAATTCCCTATTGCCCACTACAGTACCTCCTGTCACTTTTTCTGCCCCAAAGGTTATCTTGTGGGCACACAGGCCCTATTGGTATAGGTTTGGAGCCCCCAAAGAATGGGGTCCACCCCAAGGAGCAACGGCTTTATTTTTCCGTTGACGAAGCTTGTTTTTTCTTCCTTTTGGGTTTGGGGATAGGAAGTTCATTATAGGTAGCCGATATAAACTTTGCCATAAGCTGGCGGTCATCCACATTATCTATAACAAAATGGGCTTTTGCATTTGTATATGGGGCGGCCTCTTCGCAATTTGGATAAACGGCAGCCCCAGCTTCCGTTTTTTTCACAAAAAACTGGTTATCACAAATAACACCCACAATTTTTTCATTGCAGTAAATACCATATTCCCCAAACATTTTTTTGTATGTAATTTCACCTGCGCCGCTGAGCTGTTCACAAATATATTCCACAAAATCTAAACTGGAAGCCATAATTACCGCCTACTTTCTCATCCAGCATTTACATTGCTCTATCCTTTTCCCGTTATCGCCTTGCTTTTCATCATAAGCAAATTGTTTCAGCAAGGCGCAGGGAAAGTCCTTACATACTCCGCAATGCTCATACCCTTTCGCTTCAGAGCAAGATTTTACCGGGCAGCTTTCACCCCAAAACGGCTTTTCAATACTTACGCACCCCTTGCACCCCATTTGCTCCTGATAAGAACATTCACTGCATAAAAGACCACATCTTGATTCAATCATAAATAAAACCCTCCTTTTTAACTAATAATAGCACAAGGAACATGGCATCTGTACGTCATGTTCTGCGGTTCCATTGCGGAGTATACTCTTTGTCCTTCCAATACCACCATTTCAGTTTTTCCGGCTCATGTGTTTCATGTTCCGCATAATAGACGGCAAGGCGGAAAACGTACAAAAGACATCTATCTTCCTGAAACCCTTTGAACAAACAATCCTTCAAGTACAATTCTTCCGGGTCTTTTCCCCTTAAGTCCTCAACCGTTTCAATTCCAATGTGGTGTAAATGCTGTTCAATATTTTTTCCTATACCGGGAATGGTTTTTAAATCACTGCTATTATTTTTTTTAACTGCCATACTGCTCACCTATCAAATCAGCACATTTTAATAATATTTTCTGCTTGTTTTTTTCTGTCGTCCAGTAATTCTTTTGGCGCCAATACAGACACTTTATCTCCAAAGCTGAAAATCCATTCACGCATATTTTCATAGCTTGTAAAATCGCGTTCAAAAAACAAGCTTTCATCTTTACATACCGAATAACTGTCAATTCCGTATTCATCAATTAAACGGTACTTTTCACTTTTAGCAAACACGGCTTTTAAATGGAACTTGCTTTCTGCAAAATAATCATTGAACAATAATTCCGCTTCGGGGATTTTTCTTTCTGCAAAGGTTTCACCATTTATTTGTAAATCCCAAAGACGATTTAATTTAAACAGGCGATAGGCTTGTCTGTCTAAGCAAAAGCCGAAAACATACCATGAGGACCATTTAAAAACCAAACGGTATGGCTCTATACAGCGTTTTGCTTCACCTTTTTCATAGTAGTATTGAAACGACAAAATATGTTTTGTATCAATTGCCCTTTTCAACATTTCAATTTTTTGTATGAGTGAATCTTGGTAATGGGACGCTAAATCAATAATGAACATATCCTCCGCAATGGCGCGCTGTTCTTTGTTCAAAAGCTTATCAAGCAAAGTGGCAAGGGCAGAGCTTTTTGATATGCTCTCCATTCCCTTAAGCCCTGCCAAAACAGCTTGCAGCTCATCCTTTGTAAGGAGGGATTTGTCCAATTTATAACCGTCCGCAATGGAAAGGCCGCCGCCGTAACCTTGTGTAGCAACAACAGGTATTCCTGCTTTGCAAATATCTTCTATATCGCGGTTGATTGTCCGCCTGGACACTTCAAAGCGTTTTGCTAATTCGGGGGCTGTTGTTTTATCGTTTTGCAGCAAAATTGTAATTATCCCAATTAAACGGTCTATTTTCATTTGCCTATCTCCCCTTTTAATAATAGTATAGCAGACGAACACGACAGCATAAAGCCATGTTTATAAAATCTTTCATTTTTTATTATTCCTCAACAGAAAAACGGCATAACCCGCAAGCTACGCCGTTTCCAAAAACATTCCTATTTCCGCCCTTTGGCTCTTTTTTACTTTTCTGCTGCAATAAACGCAAAGTTTTCTATCATAATACTCCGTTCATTCTGGAACTGGTCTATTTTCTCAGCGTCTGCGCTTCCATCCTTCGCCGGGTTAGCCTGCAAACCGTTCATCAGCACCACCTGCTCCTCTGTGGATACCTCCAAATAGGTGCCATGGGGGCCTCCCTCCGCCTGTATTGCTTCCCAGGCCGCTGGACTCATAAAATCCAGGGAAAGGACGTTGTATTTATCCGCTTCCCCTACATAGTAAAAGGTGAGGGTGGTAATGGTTTCGCCGTTATACTCCTGGGTTGTGGTTTCTGTTTCCATGCTGTTTTCCATTACTGGGGGCAGCATGGTTTTAAAGCCAAGCTCCTTGTTTTCATAGGCTACGCCCTGAGCCTCGGTTTTATCCTCCTCCTCAGGCTTTGGAGGTTCTTCCGGCAGTTTTTCTTCCTCCTCTGCCGAATCCTGGGCAGCAGGAGGGGTTGTATTATCCTTTTTTGGTTCTTCTTTTGCAGAGCAGGCGGCAACACTTAAAACCAATGCAGCACACATTGCTAAAATTATCAGTTTCTTTTTCATTTTTGTTACTCTCCTATTTGCTGTTTTCCGTTCCATAATACCGCCATTGGCATTATGCTTTATTATTTGGAACGTGTTTACAGTATAGCACTACATTTTATTTATGTAATGTCATAATTGTAAATAAAGTTAGTTTTTATTGATAAACTTGCGTGCCTGCTCCAATTTCCCTCAAGTACCTTGCCACAATGAAGCTGTTCTGCCCAAGTATTGGCAAAATAAAAGCACACCTTACGGTGTGCTTTTATTTTTATAGCATTACTGCTGTTTTTCAGCCATTTCTTTCCATTTCAGACAGGATACAAAGTGTTCTTCGCCCATGTTAATCAGCTCTGGCTCGTTTTTAAAGCATTCCTCGGTTGCATAAATGCAGCGGGGAGCAAAACGGCAGCCTGGTTTTGGGTTAATTGGGGAAGAAATTTCGCCCTTCAGAATAATGCGCTCCTGTTTGTGGTGAATATCCGGAACAGGAATAGCGGAAAGCAAAGCCTGTGTGTATGGGTGGGTTGGGTGAGCGAACAGTTCCTCTGCAGGAGCTTTTTCAATCAGCTTGCCCAGGTACATTACGGCAATGTCGTCAGAGAAATGGTTTACAACGGAAAGGTCGTGTGTAATAAAGATGTAGGTAAGGCCCATTTTCTCCTGAATATTTTTCAGCAGGTTCAGTACCTGCGCCTGAATGGAAACGTCCAGGGCGGATACTGGCTCGTCGCAGACGATGAACTTTGGCTCCAAAGCCAAAGCGCGGGCAATACCAATACGCTGGCGGCGGCCGCCGTCCAATTCGTGAGGGTAAGCGTTTACAAGGCGTTCTGCCAAGCCTACCACTTCCATCAATTCCAGCACGCGGGTGTTCAGCTCTTCTTTGGATTTTACCAGCTTGTGCAAAGTTAAAGGCTCGCCAATAATTTCGCTGACTGTTTTACGTGGGTTCAAAGAAGCAAACGGATCCTGGAAAATCAGCTGCATTTCCTTACGCATTTTGCGCATTTCATCTTTATTATACTTTGTAACGTCCTTACCCTCAAAAAGAACCTCACCGGAAGTAGGCTCCAGCAAGCGGAGGATGGTACGGCCGGTGGTGGATTTACCACAGCCGGACTCACCTACAATACCCAGGGTTTTACCGCGTTCAATAGTGAAGGTAACATCGTCAACGGCGTGCAATGTACCCTTTGGAGTCTGGAAGTATTTTTTTAGGTTTTTGACTTCAAGAATTTTATCAGCCATTAGTTGTCCCTCCCAGTCAGTTTAAAGTTGGGATTTTTGTAAGCAGCACAGCGAATATAATGTGTATCGCTGAGCCAGGTAACCTCTGGCTGTGCTTCTTTACATGCTTCGGTAGCATAAGAGCAGCGGGGCGCAAATGCGCAGCCTTTTGGCAGATTGGTTGGGTCGGGCATAAGGCCGGGGATTGGTTTCAGCTTTGCCTTGCGGTCCTTTACGTTTGGAAGGGAGTTAAACAAGCCTTCGGTATAAGGGTGCGCAGTGTGGTCAAAAACATCTTCCAAATTGCCGTGCTCTACAATACGGCCAGCATAAATTACAGAAACTTCGTCGCACATTTCAGCAACAATACCAAGGTCATGGGTAATCATAATCATAGCGGTATTGTATTTTTTCTTTAAATCGCGCATAATTTCCAAAATCTGCGCCTGAATTGTAACGTCCAAAGCGGTGGTTGGTTCGTCGGCAATAAGCAGTTTTGGGTTACATGCCAAGGCAATAGCAATAATAACCCTCTGTTTCATGCCGCCGGAGAACTGGTGGGGATACTCCACGCTGCGGTCGCCAGGGATACCAACCAGCTCCAGCATTTCCTTTGCACGCTTTGTTGCTTCTGCTTTACTAATTTTTTCGTGAACTTCAATAACCTCGGCAATTTGCTCGCCTACGGTCATAACGGGGTTCAGGGAAGTCATTGGGTCCTGGAAAATCATAGCCACGTCGTTGCCGCGGATTTTTTCCATATCATGCTCGCTCAGCTCAAAAATACTTTTGCCGTCCAAAGCAATGGAACCGTTTTTAATTTTCCCTGGAGGGTTTGGAATAAGGCGGAGAATAGAAAGGGCGGTGGTGGTTTTACCAGAGCCTGTTTCCCCTACCAAACCAATTGTTTTACCTTTTTCCAACTGAATATCAATACCGTTTACAGCTTCTACACAGCCTTCATCGGTTTCATAGTGAACAACCAAATCTTTAATATCCAGAATAAGGTCCTGTTGTTTTTTATCCATGTGCGTTTCCCCCTTACTGTTTCAGTTTTGGATCCAGCGCGTCACGCAGGCCATCGCCGAAGAGGTTAAGCGCCAAAATCGTAATCATGATTGCAAGACCAGGGAACATTGTAATATACCATGCGTCACGCAGGTAAGCACGTCCGCCGGACAGCATAGAACCCCACTCTGGCGCTGGTGGTTTTACACCAAGGCCTAAGAAGCTCAGAGAAGAGGTGGAAAGAATAGCGCCGGCAACCTTCAAGGTAGCCTGAACAATAATTGGCGCCATGCAGTTAGGAATAATTTGGAACAAAATAATCTGCCAGTCACGGGAACCAATGCAGCGGGCAGCCTCTACGAACTCCTGGTCCTTTACAGTAAGTACAGAAGAACGTACAATTCGGGCATAACCCGGCATACTGGAAATAGAAATAGCCAGCATTAAGTTTACCATACTCGGCCCTAACGCTGCTACAATGGTCATGGAAAGCAGCAGGCTGGGCACAGCCAGGAAAATATCCATAATACGCATGATAATCATATCGACTTTACCGCCGAAATATCCGGCTGCGGAACCCAGAATCAGCCCTACAGTCAGGGATACGATAACGGTAACAACACCGATTGACAGG
>CAJTSZ010000092.1 GCA_910578755.1 uncultured Oscillospiraceae bacterium
CCCCCTCCTTTGGGCAGACCAACCGTTGTGCAGTACAGTGAACTTATAATGTGGCCATGTGCCTATGCTTTAGCATTTGGCACGGCCATATTATAATTGTATCACTGTACAAACACCGGTTGCCGCTGCTTATTGAGTGGCACTGCCAAATAAGGGGTCCAGGGGCAAAGCCCTGGCGTTTTTCTTCCCCCATTCTTTTGACGCCAAAAGAATGGGGCCGGGGAGGCCCAGCAGCAAAGGTTTGGAAGTAGCTGAACACTTCCAAAAGAAAAGGGGCCAAAGCCCCCGCAAAAAACAGGGCTTGGAACAAAGGGAGGTTTTTGATTGCTGAAAAAGTATTTAACAGTGTTTTTGGTTTCCATGCTGCCTATTGTGGAACTTAGGGGTGGCATACCCATAGGGGCGGGGCTTGGCCTTGGCTTTCGGGAAAGCTACCTTATTTGTGTGCTGGGCAACTTGCTGCCGGTGCCGTTTTTAATCCCTTTTTCTGAAATGCTGCTGGAGTGGCTTTCCACCTGGCCGGTGGTAGGGCCATTTTTTGGCCGCTTTTTACAAAAAGCCAAAACAAAGGCGGCAACCATTACCAACGCCCTGTTTTGGGGCCTGTTCGCCTTTGTGGCGGTGCCCCTGCCTGGTACAGGCGCTTGGACAGGTTCCGCCATAGCGGCGGTACTAAAAATCCCCCCAAAAAAGGCTTTTGGCGCCATTGCCTTGGGAGTGCTGACCAGCGGCATTGTTATGGGTATTCTTTCTTACGGTTTTTTAGGTTTTTTGCAGGTGATGTTTTAATGCCTCTTACTATATAACAAGGGCAGGGCATATTTGGGGAAGAATACCATGCCTGCCAAATAAACAGGAATCTTTTTGTTGGTAACTTAGTCAAACTATACAAGGAAAACTGATATAGAATATTCAACATTTTTGTACGTATTTTAGGATAAAAAAGGATTAAAACCAAAAAATGATTGAAATTCCACAACTTTAATCTTAAATTATATTGCATTTTGTTTAAAAATTATGTACAATGAAGATAATCAGATTATTGGGAATTCAAAAGAAATTTTGACTATTATAGACAAAAAGAGGGGAATGTATATGTCAAACAGATTGTTCCAGGGAATAGTACACCAAATGCGGGACTCCATTGACCGTGTTATTGGTGTGGTGGACAGCGTTGCGGTAACAATTTCCTGTAGTGACCTTACCAGAATAGGCGAAACAAATGAGTATTTGGTGCTGGACCTCAATGAAAACACGGATATTTTTGTGCGGGATGGTTATACCTATAAACCCTTTGGCACAAGGGCTAAGCCGGATTACGCGGTATTTGTAGAGGGTACGGATGAAATTGCCGCCAAGTTCTGCAATATTTTGGCCATTTCTTTTGCAAGCATTAAACAGTATTACGATGAAAAATATGACAGGAACAACTTTATTAAAAATGTTATCTTGGAAAACATCCTCCCAGGGGATATTTATGTAAAGGCTCGGGAACTGCACTTTAACACCGATGTGAACCGGGTGGCCCTTTTAGTGCGGGTGGTTTCCTCCAACGATATTTCTGCCTTTGATGTAATACAAAACCTGTTTCCGGATAAGCAGAAGGACTTTGTATTTAATATCAGCGAAAAGGACATTGTTCTTGTAAAAGAAATTAAATCAGGCATTAACAGCAAAGATATTGAAAAGTTGGCGCGCTCCATTGTGGATACTTTGGGCAGCGAGTTTTATACCCGGGTTATTGTGGGCATAGGCACCATTGTGTCCGGGGTGAAGGAGCTTTCCAAGTCCTTTAAGGAAGCGCAGGTGGCCTTGGAGGTTGGCAAGGTGTTTGATACAGAAAAATCCATTGTCAGCTATAACAATTTAGGCATTGCCCGGCTGATTTACCAGTTGCCCACCACACTGTGCGAGATGTTCCTGAAGGAAGTATTTAAAAAAGGTTCCATTGACAGCTTAGACCACGAAACATTGTTTACCATACAAAAGTTTTTTGAAAATAACCTGAATGTTTCCGAAACTTCCCGAAAATTGTTTGTTCACAGAAATACCCTGGTATACCGGCTGGAAAAAATTAAAAAATTAACCGGCTTGGACCTGCGGGAGTTTGACCATGCCATTATTTTTAAAGTGGCCTTAATGGTAAAAAAATACCTGACAGCAAACCCAGTAAAATATTAGGGGCAGGCAAGTATGCAATGGAACTTGGATAAAACGCATGAAAGAAAGCACAGCTGGAATACGCTGTGCTTTCCATAGGAAGGCGCGTTTATAAGGTGGTGGTTCAGTGATAGAATTTATTAACGTTTCAAAAGTTTATAAAAACGGTAACGAGGCGTTGAAGGATGTTAATTTAAAAATTGAAAAAGGGGAATTCGTCTTTGTTGTAGGCCCTTCCGGCGCAGGGAAAAGTACGTTTATTAAAATGCTGCTCCACGAGGAGGTACCCACCAAGGGTACAGTGTATGTAAACGGCTATAATATGAATAGAATTAAGCGCCGGCAAATTCCCCAGTTTCGGCGCTCCTTGGGTGTTGTTTTTCAGGATTTTAGGCTAATACCTAAAATGACTGTGTACGATAATGTGGCCTTTGCCCTGCGGGTGACCAATGTGGCAAGCCGTTCCATACGGCAAAGGGTACCGTATATTTTAAATTTAGTGGGGCTGGCAAGCAAGGCCAGAAGCTACCCGGAACAGCTTTCCGGCGGCGAGCAGCAAAGGGTGGCCCTGGCCAGGGCCTTGGTAAACAACCCCTCCCTGTTGATAGCGGATGAGCCTACCGGCAACATTGACCCGGAGCTTTCATTGGAAATTGTGGAGCTGCTCAACGAAATTAACAAGTGCGGCACCACAGTGGTTATGGTGACCCATGCCCACGACCTGGTTTCAAAGTTTAACCGGCGGGTTATTACCATTAACCATGGCAATATTGTTTCCGACGGGGAAGAGTGGGGGTCGTTTTATGAGAGGTAGCAGCTTTGGCTATTTGTTAAAAACAGGGTTTAAAAATATTTATACCAACCGCCTGATGTCCTTTGCTTCCATTGGCGTGTTGGTGGCCTGTTTAATGTTAATTGGCAGCGCCATTCTGCTTTCCCTGAATGTAGAAAACATGGTAGGCATTGCAGAGGAGCAAAACGAGGTAGTTGTTTTTTTAGAGGATGACCTTACTGAGAAGGAAATAGAGAAAATCGGTTCCAAAATACATAATTTGGATAACATTGAAAACGTTGTGTTTGTTTCCAAGGAGGAAGCCTTGGCCCAGGAACAGCAAAAGGAAAAGTGGGGTGGCCTGTTGGATGGGTTGGATGAAGAGGATAACCCCCTGCCCAACTGCTACCGCATTAAGCTGGTGGATATTACCCAAAATAAGCTGGAGCAAACCTATGCCGAGGTGCTGCGTATTAAGGGCGTAGCGGAAGGCAGCGCTCCCCACGAGGAAGCAACCATTTTAACTGATATTGAAACAGCAGTTTCAACCATAGGCTTTATTGTGGTGGTTATTTTGGCAGCGGTTTCTGTAATGATCATTGCCAATACCATTAAAATTACGGTGTTTGCCCGCAGCAAGGAAATTAACATTATGAAGCTGGTGGGTGCAACTGATACCTTTATCCGTATGCCTTTTGTAATAGAAGGGATTTTAATTGGCCTTATTTCGGCCCTTATGGCCTTTGCCCTTTTGTGGCTTGGGTACGACTATGCTATAAAAATGGTGCTGGAAAACACATCCTCCTGGCTGAAGGTGGCCTCCGACAGCTTAATTCCCTTTGAATCGGTGGCGGTACACCTGCTGGCCGGCTTTTCCATTGGCGGCGCCGGTATGGGCATGATAGGCAGCGGTATTTTTATCCGCAAGCACCTAAAGGTATAGCTTGAAAAGGAAAGGATTGCGGCCCTTGCCTTTATAAAAGCCCTCAAACAGAAAAATTACAAGAAAACAGGAGAAAAAAATGAAAAAAAATTTGAAATCCTTTTTGATTTTTACCCTGTGCCTGTGTTTTTTGGCGTCCTCCTACGGGACGGAGCTGGTTGTTTTGGCGAAAAATACCGACAAGGAAAATAACAGCCAGGTGGAATGGATTGACGATGACGAGGAAGACGAGGATAACGATGACGATGAGGAAACCTCGGAAAACGAAAACCAAAGCAACGCCGGCCAGTCCGAAGACGACGCCAACAAGGCAAAGCTGGAGGAGTTGACCAAGGAAAGCAAAAAGCTGGAGGAAGAACGAAAGAAAATTGAAGCCAGCATCAACAACGCAAAAAGCCAAAAACAACAGCAGCAGGCCATTAAAGAAAGCTTAAACGAAAAAATTAACAACACGGTTTCCCAAATAGGGGTTTTGCAGGAGCGCATCACCCTGTTGGAGGAGGAAATAGAGGAAACGGAGGATGCCATTGCAAAGCTGGAAAAAACCATTGAAAAGAACTTCCAGCTATTTTTGCAGCGGGTCCGCGCTTCCTATATATCCGGCGATGTAAAGCCTATGTCCGTTGTATTGGGCGCCGATAGCTACTACGACAGCCTGGTAGCGGTAAAAACGGCGGAAAGCATTGCAAACCACGATAACCAGCTGATTGAATCCTTAAACAGTGATAAAAAGGAAGTTGAGGACGCTTTGGCCGCCTTGGACGCCAATAAAAAGGACTTGGAAGCTTCCCAAAAATCCCTGGAAGCAAAAAAAGAAGAATTTAACGGGGAACTGGAGGCAACCAATGCGGAGATACAAAGCATTACCCAGTTGGAACAGGAATTTTTAGCGGACCTGGAAGCAAATAAAAAGAAAAGCGCGGAAATGCAGGCGGAGATGAACGCCATTTTTGCAAAAATCAACTCCCAGGGTGAGTATGTAGGCGGTGAAATGCTTTGGCCAGTGCCTGGCTTTTCCACTATTTCCTCCTACTACGGTTACCGCTGGAATAACACCGACTTCCATACGGGTATTGATATTACCGGCAGCGGCGTTAACGGCCACACCATTGTGGCGGCCAACTCCGGTACGGTGGCTGTTGCCAACACCTCCTATGTACCAGGCAGGGGCTACGGTAAATATGTGATTGTTGACCACGGCGGCGGTATGCTTACCCTGTACGGCCACTGCAGTGAGCTTTTGGTCAGCGAAGGGGACAAGGTGGTTAAGGGTACTCCTATTGCCAAGGTGGGTTCCACTGGTTGGTCCACCGGCCCCCACCTCCACTTTGAAATCCGCAAAAATAACCAGCATACCAACCCACTGCCCTACTTAAAAGGGTAAGCAGGGCAGCCCCTTTTTAGGGTGCCGTTGGAGGAACTATGGAAGAACTATTAGTTTACGCCATTTTGTTTTATGAGGGCTTGGCTACGGCAGAGGAGTACGGTAAAAGGCTGGATGAACTGTTTCTCCAAAACCCTGCAAATGAGGATTTGCTTTATTTGGAATGGGAGAGGGATATAAAAAAGGCTGTTGTTTATATCCGTACCCACGTTGATTGTAATGCCCTTGATTTGGAGCAGTTTGGCAGGAACCTAATGGAAAAGCTAAAGCCGATTTACGCCAATTCTTTGGATATAAAGGCTTTTGCCAGCCAAATGTACAGCTTGTGGGAGAGCCTGCCGGGAAATATCCAGGATATGGAGCCCTTTTGGACCTTATGCTACGCCGATGACCCCCTTTCCTGGGGGGATGAAACCCAAACAAGAAGTATTTATGAAGGAATGTTGAACTATTACAATGCCCCGCCAAAGAGTGAGCCCTGTTTTCCTTAAAAAACAGGGGAGCAGGCACTTATTAGAACAAGAAAAAAGCCTGGAAATCTTCAAAAGATTTCCAGGCTTTTTGTATCCATGGGTTTTGAGGCTTTGGCCTTCCCGCTTTTGGAGGTTTTTGGTGCAGGGCAGGGGAAAAGGCTTCTGGAAAATTTGGGCGTTGCTCAACACAATTCAATGCGGCCCTTTTAGGGGTGATAGCACTATAACCCAAGGAGCAGCATGGCCAGCAGGGCCAGGCCAATGAGGTAGAAGGTGTAAAAGGGTACAGGGTTTTTACCGCTTTTTTTCCACTTGCTGCTTTCCTGAATAAAGGGGGCAAGAGAGGCTCCAGCTAAAGCCAAAAACAAACGGGTGTTGCCGCTGGTATCCCATTTGGCGGCCCAGGGCTGCTTTAGCAAATACCCCCCAGCAAACCAACACAGAATAAAAAAGATGAGGGCGCAAACAACCTCGGGAATGTATTCCAGCAGCTTTTCTTTTGTACTTTGTTTCATATAAGCTCCTTCACAACAATGAGGCAATGGTTGTTAGCGGCAAAAGCCCTGGAAGGTAAAGGTGAAGCGGTAGGGCTTGCCAGGAATTAGGCAGTATTCCGGGTGGGTAACCGCGCCCCAGCTGTCGTCACCGCCAACGCCCATTTGCCCTAAATTTACATTAACAACGGTGCGGTGTACGGGGGGAAGGTCATAGGGGTGGCGGGCGTTTTCCAGCTCGTGGCAGGTGTAGGGCAGGGCGGAAAGCTCCAAACTGTTTCCGCGGAATTGGATGCCAAAACCGTCCGGAGTGGTTACATTTGCCCAGCGCACCTGGGTGTGGTTGCCGCATTCCTGGGGGATAACATAGGGGGAAAGCTGTTCCGCCACCTTGGCGGTAAAGATGCCCAGACGGCCGCCGCACTGGCGGTCCCAGTAGGTTTCCTGGGGGCCAAAGCCGTACCAGGTGAGGGTATCGTATTCGGGGGCAAGGGGGAAGCTCATGCCAAAGCAGGGCAGAAGCCCAAGCTCCTGGGGCGGCTGGGCCTCCATGGTCACTTTAATTTCCCCGTCGCCGTTAATTTCATAAGTAATGGCACACTGGCAGGCGGGCTGGGTGGCCAGGTTGTGGCGGCAGGTTACGGTAACAACGCCATCCTTTTCACCGGCGGTTACACCGGCCGGCGTGGAGTACAGGCTGGCTAGCTTCCATTGGCCGCTGCGTGTAGGGAAGCGGTTGCCCATATCGTTATCAGTGGGGGCGCGCCAAAAGTTTGGCGTTGGCAGGTATTCCAGCAGTTCACGGCCGCCGTAGCGGTAGGAAACAAGGGCTCCCTTGCTTACGCTGAAAATGGCGTGGAAGTGTTGGCCGTGTACCCCAATATTATAGTCGCACTGTTCCAAAATGGCGGCTGGCTTTGGGGCGGGCTGTTCCGCCTGGTTGGAAGTAATTACCGCCTGACCAAAGGCAACTTCATGGCCGGCAGGGGCCCAGGGTGCGGGCTGCTCCAGCACCAAAGAGGCATGGATGGCGTATTCCCGGGCAGAATCAAGCTGGGGCAGGGTATAGGGGATTTTTTCCTCCTCCCCTGGGGCAACAACAGGGCGCAGGGCGGTGGAGTAAAGGACAGCGCCCTCCTCCAGCAGGGTAATTTCCAGCCGCAGCCCCTGGGTAGAGGTGAACAAACTGCGGTTTTTCACCTTTACGCCATCCAGCTCCGGCACAAGGGAGTAGGCCTGGTACAGGTATTTAATTTCCTGCATTTTGGGGGATTCGGTGCGGTCACCGCATACAAAACCGTTGACGCAGAAGTTATAATCGCAGGGGCGGTCGTTAAAATCGCCGCCATAGGCCATAAAGTCCTTGCCGTAGCGGTCTTTTTTCACCAAGGCCTGGTCTATGTAATCCCAAATAAACCCGCCCTGGAACAGGGGTTCCCGGTACATCAGGTCCATATATTTATCCATGGCCCCGTTGGAGTTCCCCATAGCGTGGGTATATTCACATAAAATAAAGGGCTTGTCCCGGTTGGTTTTTAGGTATTCTTCAATAACGGCAGCCTTTTCGTACATACGGCTTTCCATATCGCTGGTTTGGTTAAAGCGGCGGTCGTTAAACACGCCCTCGTAATGCACGGGGCGGGTGCTGTCCATGGTGCGGAAAAAGTTGGAGAGCTTCAGCAGGTTTTCCCCGCCAAAGGATTCGTTCCCACAGGACCACATAATAATACTTGGGTGGTTTTTATCCCGCTGGAACATGGAGTTGCCCCGGTCTATAATAATATCCAGCCAGTCCGGCTTGTTGTCCGGTACGGTGTAGGAGCGCCCTTCAATACAGTCGGGGAACTGCCAGGTACCGTGGGTTTCCAGGTTGGTTTCGTCCATAACATAAAGGCCGTACTGGTCGCACAGGCGGTAAAATTCCGTATGGTTGGGG
>CAJTSZ010000093.1:0-6904 GCA_910578755.1 uncultured Oscillospiraceae bacterium
AGAATTATTACAGAAAATAAGATTAACTGCAGCTGGCAGGAAGCCCCTGCTGCAATTTACAGTGAAACCAATAAAGCCGCCATGGAAAAAGAATACCTGGCCCAAAAAAAGGTTGGTTTGCCTGTTTGTTTTGGGGAAGAAAGCCAGCTGCCTTTTCCCGTGGCGGGCCTTGTAACAATGGAAGGCCAGGCCCATTTTCAGCCCTTGGAATTTCTGCGCTTTTTAGGGCAGAACCTGACTGTTTACGAAAATACCCAGGTGTGGGGGGCCCAGGGTAAAATGCTGGAAACCTCCCAGGGGGACTTGCAGGCGGAGTACCTTATTTTTGCCAGCCATTTTCCATGCTTAAGGCTGCCAGGAGCATACTTTGCCCGGCTGCACCAGGAACGCAGCTATGTGTTAGCCCTTGCCAACGCGCCCTGCTTTTCCAAAATGTACCTGGGGTGCGGGGGGAACGGCTGGTCCTTCCGCCAGGCAGGGGAATACTTGCTTTTTGGCGGGGAAGGCCACCGCACAGGGGAGAACCCCACCGGAGGCCAGTACAAAAAGCTAGCAGGGCAAGCGGCGGCATGGTGGCCCCATTGCCGGGAAGCAGCCAGGTGGTCGGCTCAGGATTGCATTACCCTGGACGGTATCCCTTACATTGGGCAGTTTTCCCGCTATAGGCCCAACTGGTATGTAGCAACCGGTTTTGGCAAATGGGGGATGACAACTTCTATGGTGGCAGCCCGCATTATTACAGACAGCATACTGGGCAGAAAAAACGAAACCGCCCTTGTATTTTCCCCCCAGCGCTTTAGCAAAACAGCGGCCAAGAGTATGCTGGTACAAGGGGGAAAGGCGGCAAAAAGTATTGCCCGGCAGCTGATTGTTCCACCCAAAGGGGCAGTGGAGGAGCTGCCCTTGGGCAGCGGCGGTATTGTGCAGTGGCAGGGGAAAAAGGCTGGCGTGTATAAGGACATGGCGGGGCAGGTGTTTGTGGTTGAGGCAAAATGCCCCCACATGGGCTGCCAGCTGGAATGGAACCCGGAGGAAAAAACATGGGACTGCCCCTGCCACGGTTCCCGCTTTGACCAATATGGCGCCCTGCTGGAAGGGCCAGCCGCAAGGGGGTGCAGCAATGAATAAATTTTTTTATGGGGATAAGGGCTTACAGGCAGCTCAAAACGGGTATTTTGAGGGCTGGTATTTAAAGCACCAAACCCCAACGGAAACTGTGGCCCTGATACCGGCTTATCACAGGGATAAAACAGGGGAAAAAGCCTCCTTGCAGGTGATTACAGAAAGGGAAGCTTTTTGTATTCCTTTTTCTGCCCAGGATATGCAGGCGGAAAAAAACAAAATGTTTCTGCGGCTAAAAAACAATACGTTTTCCGGGGGAGGCTGCCGCCTTTGCTGCTCCTCCCCACAGGGGGAAATTGCCGGGGAGCTGAGGTACACCCCCTTTTCGCCGCCTAAGTATTCCATTATGGGGCCCTTTGCCTGTGTTCCAGGAATGGAATGCAGCCATAATGTGTATAGCTACCACCACCATGTTTGGGGCAGCTTAAACATTAACGGCAGGGTAATCCAATTTAAAAACGCTTTGGGCTACATGGAGGGGGACAGGGGAACTTCCTTTCCCCAAAAATACCTTTGGACCCAATGCAGCTTTGCCAATGGGTGCATTATGCTTGCCGCAGGGGACATTCCCATAGGCTTGTTTTCGTTCACTGGTTCCATTGGGACAGTGTGGGCAAAGGGGAGGGAATACCGCCTGGCTACCTACCTGGGTTTAACCATTCTGCGCCTTACACCCCAGGAGCTTTGGGTGCGCCAGGGTACTGTTGAACTGAGGGCCTGCCTGCTGCACAGCAGGGAAAAACCCCTTTTAGCCCCCTGTTTGGGGGCAATGAGCCGTACCATACACGAAAACGCAGCCAGTGTTGTCCGCTACCAGCTTTGGGTGAAGGGAAACAAAAAGCTGGATGTGGTTACGAACCGGGCCAGCTTTGAGTATGGGGGATAAAGCATTTCCCGCCTTTGCACAAAAAGCAAAAATCCCCCTGCCAGGCAGTGACCCGGCAGGGGGATGGCAGTTAAAACAGGGAAGAAACCACATCGTCCGGCTTGCATACAAAGGAAACAATAGCAACGGAAAGCACGCCGGCAAACAGCTTTACAACAATATAGCCTACTAAAAAGCCTGGCTCCATAGCGGAAACAAAAGCCATTTGCCCGCCCAGCACAAAGGCGGAGGTTACAGAGCAGGCGGCGTTCATCATTTGCCCCCGGCGGTCCATTTTGTCAAACACGGCAAACATGGAAATGGAGGTTACAAGGCTGAGAAGCAGGCCAATAATGGAAAATTCATTGATTTTCAGCAGCTTGGCGCACCAAATAATGGGGTGCATAAAGTAACGCAGCACCAGCTTGGAAAGAACAAAGGAACCGCACACAATAATGCAAATTTTAAAAACAGTGAGCAGTATTTCGTGAATGAGGGAAAGCTCTATCCATTGCAGGTCGCCCCAATAGGCCTGCAAAATAACAGCGCCAAATAAAATGCAGCTTAACCAGCGGATACACTGGCCGAGCCCGGTAAAAAAAGCAGTGGTAGCGGCTTTGGCTTTAAAAATGCACAGGCACAGCAGGGCGCATATGGCAATAATGGGCAGCAGGTTGCGCGCCAGAAGCCCAAGGGGAACACGGACCAGCAGCCCGCCCAACAGCAGGGCAAAGGGAATGGTAAGGATTCCGTACACGATGCCGTGCATGAGGGTTTCTACATTTTTCTTTTCTACGGAGCTTAAAGCAATAGGCAGTGCAAAGGAAATGGTGGAGCCCAGCATGGAAGAAAGCAAAATTCCCGAAAGCAGCACCATGGAATGGTCCGGGGAAATTTGGGAAGAAATAGAATAAGCGCCCATATCCGTGGCCAAAAGGCTGGAAGTTAAAATAGAAATATCAAAGGGCAGGGAAATGCTGTTTTGTGCCAGCGCCAGGGCAAGCCATTGCCCTAACATTACAGAAAAGCAATAAATGCCGCCCATGGAAAGGGCCAGGGAGCCCATGGTGGAAAGCCCTTTGTCCAGTTCCTCCGCCAAGCCCAAACGGTTATTGGCCAGTTTATCCGCCAAACCAATAAAAGTAAATAACAACAGAAAAATAATAGGGAAGCTCATAAAAAATACCTCAATGCTGCAAAATTTAAAAGTAAACTGGTTAAAGGCAAGTTTCACAA
This sequence comes from uncultured Oscillospiraceae bacterium, assembly GCA_910578755.1. Taxonomy (GTDB): domain Bacteria; phylum Bacillota; class Clostridia; order Oscillospirales; family Ruminococcaceae; genus Negativibacillus. Next base: position 3,224 of record CAJTSZ010000093.1, read on the forward strand.
TAACGCAGTTTGGTTACCATAATATCATAAAATTCCATGGTTTACAACTAAATATTGCGGAAAAATGAAATAAAATGTGCTTTTAGGGAAAAAAGCTATACCCGCTAAGTGCGTAAATCCGCAGCAATGCGGTTGGGGTAAAGCAGAAGGCTTAGCCCTTCCTCTATGGAGCGCACAAAAATATCCGCATGGGCCAGCAGGGGGGCATACATTCCTTCCTGTTCCAGCACGGCTATGGAAAGGGCGGCGGCTTGCAGCATAAGTACATCGTTGCAGCCGTTGCCAAAGGCCGCGGTTGCTTTAGGGCCCAGTTCTTCCACCAACTGTTTTTTGCAGGCGGCAATATCTGCCTGGGGAAAGGTTTTTACAGTAAGGCCAAGGGCGCGGCATTCCCGGGAAGCAGTGCCGTAGGTATCCGCGGTAATGACAAACAGATTGGCCTGCTTTGCCAAGGTGGAAAGCAGGGGCTTTATTTCCTCTAAAATAAGGCCGTTTGCCGCAATGGTGCCGTTATAATCCAAAACAATGTTAGCAATGTGAAAATCCCCCCAGCCGGGTACGGAAAAGGTTATCATCTTACACTCTCCTTATAAATTGTTGCTGCCTGTTTCACAATTTTACTGACAAAAACAGCGCTTTTGAGAAAAAAGTATAGCATAAGACCACAAATAAATCTACAATAATGAAAGGGAAACGAAAACAAAAGGGAAAAAACGCCGCTATTTTTCTGTAATTTTTGCAAAATGGCTATTGCATTTTGCAGCGGAATGTATTATAATAGTAGCACAGAAAAATATACCTATTTCCAAAAAAAAGGGAGTAGCTTGCAGCCAGCGGCTGTAATATTGTGCGACAGACCGGTTCTTTTTAGAATCCGCACATATTTTAAAAAGCAAGACTTTTGTGGCAAATGTGCCATAAAAGTCTTTTTTTTGTTTGCAGGAACAGCAGGCAGCCCATACTACCAACAGCTTCTCCCGTATTTTAGGATAAAAATTTATGGCAAAAGGTTTTTCCCTAAAACAGGAAGAAGTGAGGGCAGCAGCCTTGCGGCAGGTATATTTTTAGGGCCGGGCAACCTGGCCGCCACTTTTAAAGGAGGACATTTATGAACTACTATTTAAAGGAAGCCGCGGAGGTTTTGCAGGAGGTAAAATCTTCCCAGCAGGGCCTTACTCAGGAGGAAGCAGAAAAACGCCTGAGAGAAAACGGAAAAAACAAGCTGCAGGATGCTCCAAAGCAGTCCTTGCTTTCCCGCTTTTTGGATCAGTTAAAGGACCCAATGATTATTATCCTCATAGCGGCCGCCATTGTTTCCGGCGTTACCGCCGCCTATGCCAATGAATCCTTTGCCGATGTGTTTATTATTATGATTGTGGTTATCATCAATGCGATATTGGGTGTGTACCAGGAAAGCAAGGCGGAAAAAGCCATTGAAGCGCTGCAAAAAATGGCTGCGGCTACCTCCAAGGTGCTGCGCAACGGCGCCGTTGTCAGCGTAAAAAGTGAAGATTTGGTAGTGGGCGATATTATTTTGCTGGAAGCAGGGGACGCTGTTCCCGCTGACGCCCGCATTTTAGAAAGCGCCAGCTTAAAAATAGAGGAAGCGGCTTTGACTGGGGAGTCTGTCCCTGTAAATAAATTTATTGATATTTTAACCCTGGGTGCCTCCAAGGATGTTCCCTTGGGGGACCGCAAAAACATGGTTTACATGGGTAGCACTGTTGTTTACGGCCGCGGCAGCGCCGTGGTGGTAGGTACCGGCATGAACACCGAAATGGGCAAAATTGCCGATGCTTTGGCCAATGCCCAGGAAGGGGAAACCCCCTTGCAGCTGAAGCTGAACCAGTTAAGCAAGGTTTTGAGCTATGCAGTTGTTGGTATTTGTATTTTCATCTTCGGCTTCAGTATTTTAAAAGCGGGAGATTTCCACACCGAGGTTTTAATTGATACCTTTATGGTTGCTGTAAGCCTGGCTGTTGCCGCCATACCCGAGGGCTTGGCCACGGTAGTTACCATTGTGCTTTCCATTGGCGTTACCAATATGTCCAAGCGCAACGCGGTTATCCGCCGTCTTACCGCGGTAGAAACCCTGGGCTGCGCCCAAATTATCTGTTCCGACAAAACAGGCACCTTGACCCAAAATAAAATGACCGTGGTAGAACACTACGGCGAGGACGAAAACCTGCTGGCAACCGCCATGGCCCTGTGCAGCGACGCAGAGGTGGAAACAGAAACTACCGCGGTGGGCGAACCAACGGAGTGCGCATTGGTAAACTATGCCAGCAGCCTGAAGCTGAATAAAAACGAACTGAAACAGGCTATGCCAAGGGTAGGGGAAGCGCCTTTCGATTCCATGCGCAAAATGATGTCCACAGTTCACCAAACAGCGGACGGCAAAATTGTGCAGTACACAAAGGGCGCTCCGGACGAAGTTCTGAAAAAATGTACCTCCGCTTTAAAGGGCGGCAAAATTGTTCCTCTTACTGATGAAATCCGCCAGGAGATTTTAACTGCAAATAAAGCTATGGCAGATAAGGCTTTGCGCGTGCTGGGCGGTTCCTACCGCCAGTACAGCCAGCTCCCCACCGATGTTTCCCCCGAGGCCCTGGAAAATGATTTGATTTTTATTGGCCTGGTGGGTATGATTGACCCAATCCGCCCAGAGGTGGTAGGCGCCATTGAAGAATGTAAGCACGCCCATATTAAGCCAATTATGATTACCGGCGACCATAAGGATACCGCCGTTGCCATTGCCATGCAGCTGGGCATTATTTCCTCCCCCGAGGAGGCCATTACCGGCGCGGAGCTTAACGAGATTAGCGATGAAGAATTTAAAACCAAAATTGAACATTACTCTGTTTATGCCCGTGTTCAGCCGGAGCACAAGGTGCGTATTGTAAATACATGGAAAGCAAAAGGCATGATTACCGCCATGACAGGCGACGGCGTAAACGACGCCCCATCCATTAAAAGCGCCGACATTGGCGTAGGTATGGGCATTACCGGCACCGACGTTACCAAAAACGTAGCAGACATGGTACTGGCGGACGATAACTTTGCCACCATTGTTTCCGCTGTGGAGGAAGGCCGCCGCATTTACGATAATATCCGTAAATCCATTCAGTTCCTGCTTTCTTCCAACTTGAGTGAAGTGCTTTCCGTTTTCTTTTCCACTTTAATGGGCTTCACCATTTTAAAACCGGTTCACCTGTTATGGATCAACCTGATTACAGACTGTTTCCCCGCCCTGGCCTTGGGCATGGAGGAAGCCGAAGCAGACATTATGCAGCGCAAACCCCGGGATTCCAAAGAAGGCATTTTTTCCGGTGGCTTGGCAGGGGATACTCTCTACCAGGGTATTATGGTTACCGTAATTACTATGGCGGCTTACTTTATTGGCCACTATATGGAAGCCGGTGTGTGGGAAATTGCAGAAAGCCCCGACGGCATGACCATGGCTTTCCTTACTATGTCTATGGCGGAAATTTTCCATTCCTTTAACCTGCGTTCCCAGCACAAATCCTTGTTCTCCATAAAACGCCATAACAAAGCCTTAACTTTGGCTATGATTGCTTCCCTTGCAGCAACCACCGTTGTTATTTATGTTCCTTTCCTTGCCAATGCCTTTGGTTTTGAACATATTTCTTTGGCAGAATATGCCGTTGCCTTAGCTTTGGC
>CAJTSZ010000093.1:6922-8042 GCA_910578755.1 uncultured Oscillospiraceae bacterium
AAGTTGTAAAGCTGGTGCAGAGGAAAGTAAGAGCAGGCAAAGAGCAGTAAGCAGTAATAAACCCCCGGCTTTTGCCGGGGGTTTTGCGCTTTCCGTTATATTGTAACCGACCAGTTAAAAAGAAGCAAGCAAACAAACAATGCCTGCAAACAATATGCCAGCCCCTAAAACGCCATATAGTGTAAGCGCTGCGTCGGAGGGTTCAGCGTCCTTGTACCACCAGCCATGGGAAAACTGCCAGGCGGTTTTAGGTGCAAAAAGGAAGAAAACACCGCAGCATAGGAAAATAATGGCCAGCAGGGGAGAAGACCCATTATTGCCGCGCCTGCCGCCCGGGGCAGCTTTTACCACATCGGAAATGGCCCATTCCATAGAAAACATATCCACATAACCCTTATCTATACGTTCGCTGGAATCATAAGTGAGCGAGGTTTGTATGCTGCCGTTTTGTTCTATGGTTTGGTGGAACACAACCCCGTCGGGGTAGGTAAGGACAAACACAGTTGCGCCGGTTTGTGGCTTATAGAGGAAGGTGTACTGGCCATTTGCTGCCTGCACCGTGCCGGAGGAATAGGTACCCTCGTCAAAGGTGAGGGTCAGCTCCTGGCTGGAGGCTTCAATGGTGATGGAAAGGGGCTGGTCCGCTTTCTCTTTACCGCAGGCGGCCAGAAGCAGGGTCAGTCCCCAAAAGGCACCCAGCAAAGGGATAAGGTGCTGCCTTATATTCATCATTCTTTTTAGTCCTCGTCCAGGTCAAACTGGTCCTCGGTTACCAAGCTGCGGATAAATTCCTCAAAGCTATTGGCAAGGGGGGTAATTTCATAGTCGCATTCCTGGTCGATATGTACTACCTTGGGCTCCCCTTGGGGGCCGCACTCCCGGTAGTCCAGGAAAATCATATCATGGCCGGCGCTGGGGCAGTCACAGATAGCTACGCCAATGGCAGGGTATTGCCACTCCTCAATCCAAAACGGACTTCCAAAGGTACCGCACAAGGAATTTCTTTTTTCCCGCCCAATGCCAAAAATGCCTTCAATGGCCACATGGTCCTCGGCCCAGCTGGTGGGGGAATCGCAGGGGCAGCAGGTGCGGTTCGTCATACCGCCGTTGTGCTGCTTCA
>CAJTSZ010000094.1 GCA_910578755.1 uncultured Oscillospiraceae bacterium
GGCGTACCTTTTTGTAGAATACGGAGTGTCTTTGTTATGCTGTGGTAACCACACTTGATGGGCGATTATACCATTGCGCGCATTGCGCTTCATGGTATAACAAAAGTCCACAGCGGCTATAGGCGCTTTCTATATTGCCTTTGGCGCCCGAAGGAAGGTTCTTGTGATTGGAAATTGATGGAAACTATACCATGTACATGGTATAGAAAAAGGCCTGGGCCTTTTTCTAATAATTATTATAAAGACAACTTGCTAAATAAGGTTTCCACCAACAATTATTACACTGAAAACAGCTTGAAAAAGAAAGAAAACCCAATCAATTTTATAGTAACAATGTAGTAAAAGCCAAACATAGCGTTTGTTTTTAGTAATATTCTACATAAAAAATGTAGTAAAATCAATATGTTTCGGTATAATTTAGTAAAATCAGTAGTAATTGCAATTATGCCAAGATTTTTGGTTGAAAATGCCGAAAATTTAATAGAAAATTCTGCGGCAATTAACAAAATAGGGAATTTATACATAAATTTATAAAGGGAAAAAACTCTTTTTATTCATTATTATTCCAAAATCGTAAGCTTGCACCCGGCTTTTGCCACAGCATACCATAAGCAAGGGGGACAAAAAGGCCGGCAAGAGCTTTGCCGGCTTTTTTGAAAAAAAACCGAAGGGGAAAACCCCTCCGGTAATCAGTAAAACAATATTAGCAGAATTTAGCTGGGCTAACCTTTACGCCAGGGCCCATTGTGGTAGCCAAAACGCAGGATTTTACGTATTGGCCTTTTGCAGCAGCTGGTTTTGCTTTGATAATTGCGTTCATCAAAGTATCAAAGTTTTCCTGGAGTTTTTCAACGCCAAAGGAAGCCTTGCCAATAGGGCAGTGAATAATGTTTGTTTTATCCAAACGGTACTCAATTTTACCAGCTTTTGCTTCTGTAACAGCTTTTGCAACGTCTGGTGTAACGGTGCCGGCCTTTGGGGAAGGCATTAAGCCGCGTGGGCCCAATACTTTACCAAGGCGCCCTACAACACCCATCATGTCGGGGCTTGCAATAACAACGTCAAATTCCATCCAGCCGCCCTGAATTTTCTGCATCAGTTCTTCAGCGCCTGCATAGTCAGCGCCAGCAGCCAAAGCAGCATCTACTTTGTCGTCCTTGCAGAATACCAAAGCGCGAACTGTTTTACCTGTACCGTTTGGCAGTACAACGGCGCCGCGTACCTGCTGTTCAGCGTGACGGGAGTCTACACCAAGTCTTACGTGTACTTCTACAGTTTCATCAAATTTTGCTTTTGCGGTTTTTACGCAAAGGTCCAGAGCTTCCGCTGCCTCATACAGGTTTGCTGTATTCACCAGTTTGGCGCTGTCCTGATATTTTTTACCATGTTTCATGTTCGTTTACTCCTCCTTATCCTGAGTGGTAATTGCGGAATTATCCTCCCACCCGGGGAGCACTAATCTATTACCTCGACGCCCATTGCCCGTGCAGAACCTGCAATCATGCTAATAGCAGCTTCCAGGCTTGCGGCATTGAGGTCAGGCATTTTTAACTCAGCAATTTTCTGAAGTTGTGCTTTTGTAATTTTAGCAACCTTTGTTTTGTTAGGAACACCGGAACCGCTTTCAATATTGCATTCTTTTTTAATCAATACAGCGGCAGGTGGTGTTTTGGTTATAAAAGAGAAAGAACGGTCTGCGTAAACAGTAATAACAACTGGGATTACCAGGCCAACGTCGTTTTTTGTTCTTTCGTTAAATTCTTTGGTGAAAGCCATGATGTTCACACCATGCTGACCAAGCGCTGGACCAACAGGTGGCGCGGGAGTCGCCTTTCCAGCAGGAATTTGCAGCTTAATGTAGCCTACAACTTTCTGAGCCATTGTGTTATTGCACCTCCATAGTAAAGTGGTTCGTATCGGAGCAACGGTAAATTTTATTGCTCCTCCCACAAGTACCGCCCCACCCAATGCAGGCCGGTACAAAACGGCTTACCCAAGCCGGGAATTACCTCTTAAAAAAGTTTAGTCTATTGTCTCTACTTGATCCAGTTCAAGTTCTACCGGCGTTTCGCGGCCAAACATGGAAACAACAACCTTTACCATGTTGTTTTCTGTATCCAGTTCCTCCACCACGCCAATAAATCCATCCAAGTAACCATCTGTAACCTTTACAGAATCACCTACCTGGAAGTTTACTTCAACCTGTTTCTTTTCAACGCCAAGGGCAAGAACTTCTTCTTCGGAAAGGGGAACAGGTTTGGAACCAGGTCCAACAAACCCAGTGACGCCACGTATGTTGCGTACAACATACCAGGAATCATCTGTCATAATCATTTTGACAAGCACGTAGCCTGGGAAAATTTTGCGCTCTACTTCACGCTTTTTATTGTCCTTGATTTCTACAACGGTTTCGGTTGGCACCATAACGTCGCAAATCAAGTTATTGAGCTTGCGGTTTTCCACCGCGTTTTCAATGTCGGTGGCAACCTTGTTCTCATAACCGGAATAGGTGTGCACCACATACCATTTTGCAGCTTCAGACATTTTGATTCCCTCCAACAGGCAGAGACTTAACTGTTGAACAGCCTAACCAGTGCGTTAAGCACAAAGTCCAGCCCGCCAACGGCAATGGCGGCAATAATAACAAACACAATAACAACGCCGGTGTTGTTGATGATTTGCTTTTTGCTTGGCCATACAATCTTCTTCATCTCACCCTTAAGGTCTTTAAAGAAGCGTGTAGTAGATGAGGCGATACGCTTGAAAAGGTCTTTAAAGAAGCGTGTAGTAGATGAGGCGATACGCTTGAAAAAGCCTGCTTTTTTTTCTTCAGCCATTTTACAGTCCGCCTTTCGCCTACTTTGTTTCCTTATGAACGGTGTGTTTTTTGCAGAACTTGCAGTATTTGCTCATTTCAAGTCTGTCTGGGTCGTTTTTCTTGTTTTTCTTTGTGTTGTAGTTGCGCTGTTTGCACTCTGTGCAAGCCATAGTAACTTTAATCCTCATATCGGCACCTCCTGATAGAACGGATTTTTTTGCCTCCCTCGTAAAGGGAACGCGTTTATTTTGGACATAAAAAAATAACCCTTTTAGAGGTATTTACACTATATCATAGCAAAACCCCTTCGTCAATGCTTTTTTTTGGCTTTTTACTGCGATTTATTCATATTGCAAGGGTTAGCCCTTTTTTATAAAACAACTCTTGTCCGAATTGCGCAAACCCCCTGTAAAACCGCGGCCGGGTATGCTATACTAAAGCTGTTTAGGCCCCATGGCGGAGCCTATAGCTTTGCAAAATAAAGGAGGAATAGCCCAAATGTACCAGTGCGCAAAATGCGGCCAGGTGGGCTGTAAATTTGGGGATTTAACAAAAACCCTGCCCAGCTGCCCCAGTAAGGACGAACAATTACAGGAAGAGGTAAAGCAAAAATACCTGGAGAAAGAAAACCGCAAAATAGCCTACAATGCGGCCTTGGTGGAAGCCGAAGGCTACTGCCAGCAGTGCCGCGTAGAGGAAACCATTAGCTTTTTAAAAAAGTGCGGCTACCAAAAAATTGGCTTGGTGTTCTGTGTGGGCCTGCAAAAGGAGGCCAGGGAGTTTGTCAATATTATGGAGTACCACGGCTTTGAAATGGTTTCTGTCCTGTGCAAAAACGGCGGCATACCCAAAAGCGTTTTGGGCATTACCGACCAGCAAACCTGCCACGGCAACTGCCAAATAGAATCTATGTGCAACCCCATTGGCCAGGCGGAAACCATGAACAAGGCCGGCGTGGAATTTAACATCCTGTTGGGCCTGTGCGTGGGCCACGACACATTGGCTCTAAAATATCTGAAAGCCCCAACAACAGTTTTGGCCGTAAAGGACCGGGTAACCGGCCACAACCCCCTGGCCCCAATTTACCAGGCCCAGGGCTATTACAAGAAAAAGCTGTACCCGCCAAAAAATGACTAAGCAAAAAGGACGCTTTTATGCAGAATACGGTGTAACCCGGTAAAACAGGTTACACCGTATTTTTTGTTGCAGCAAGGTAAATATTAACTTTTACACAGCAACAGCCGCTGGCCTTGTTGTTATTATAAACTTCAATATTCTCTATAAAAGAATTATAAAAGCCGGGGCCCCGTTTTACAATTCTTTATTTCTCGTTTAAAATATGCTGTACCTCATTCCACTCAATAACCGGCTCATTTTTCTGAAGCACTCCGGCGGTCTGTTTCGTTTTGTTTCCAATTTTAATTAAGTTCAGAACAAGGCTGCCTGCTCCAACCAAGAGGCAGATTCCGGCAGCGGCCAGGGCAATCATCAGGTTGTTTTCTACTCCGGAAAAGAAGTAGCACCCAGCGCCAATAATAACGGCAAGAATCACGCAGACGATAGGCGTGCTGAACATATCGTTCTTCATACCGGTAAGGCCCCAGGTTTGGGGCTTATGGCAATGGGGGCATTCGTCCTTAAAGGCCTTAACATAAATATGCTTCTCCGTTGCATTGTTATATGCCTCTTTTACGGCGCTTACTAAGTTGTTATGGGCCATTTTGTTTAATTCGTTTTGCTTTTTATCGTCCAAAGCTTTGTAATTGCTGTTGAGCTCTGCCTGCATACCGGAAATTACAGCCTGTTGGGGGCCGCTGTCCGCCATGCAATGTTCGCAGCAGAAGGAATATGTTACTTTAATTGACTCTGTTTTTGTATGTTTGTAATAGCTGCCCAATTTTATACTTCCTCCTATGGCTTGTGTGAAAAATCAAAAATGCTCGAAATACACCCAGTATTCCTACGCTTTTTTCCTCGTATCTTCTCGCCCCCTTGCGAAAAAACCGTCAATTTCTCTATTTTCAAACAAACCCTAATATAAAATATTTTTTCTATTTACAATTATAGATTTTCCTGCTGAAATGTCAACATTTCTTTTGGGGTATTTGGGGTTCTTTTGTTGTTTTGGGAGGTTTTTGGGGGTTTTTGAAAATATCTGTGTGACAAACGAGTTTGTTTTTCAATGTTGGCAAGGCGCTCATGCAGCTTTTCACAAATCCCGTTTCCGGGCTTGCTGGAGATATGCCCCCCTTTATTACCAGCCTCAAATAGAAAAGAAAAAGACAGCTGCTATGCAATGGGGGAACCCTTTTGCATGGCAGCTGTCCTTAGTTTAATCATCGGCGGAAAAAATAATATTTTTATAGGTACGCATTACTAAATCGTTATAGCCGTTGGCGTCGGTATGGGAACCTTTTACAGTGACATAGCAGGTGCGTTTGTTGGAACTTAGGGAATAACTACTGCCTGACACTTTAAAACTAGTTCTGTCAGAGGCTGTTGCACCAACGATGTCGTTTATGGAACTGTAGACAGTATAAGAACCGGTAGGATGCCAATTGCAGGAAGATTTAAGGGCAATCCCCCCGCCAATAGGAAAGTAGCAATACTGGGTTTTCGCATAAGGCGCTCTGGCAGGTGCCTCCGAGCTGTTTTCAGGGTTATGCTCCGGGCTGTTTTCCGGCCAAAGGGCAGCAAGCCTTTCCCGAACCTTGGGGTTGCCGTAATCAATGCAACCAAATTCTTCTTCAATTTCCGAAAGCGCCTTGGATTTTAAAATAAAAGCCTCTTTGGATTCATAAAAAGCGCGCAATTCCTCGGGGGTCCTTTCCACGTATGGGTCGGGGTAATCGTCCCCCTCCATCTGCCGAAGCGTCATGTCATATTTATCATTTAAAAACTGAATCACATCATCAAAGGTTTTAAAGTTTTCTACAGAAACGGTATCTGTCGCAGCAGCCATAACAGGAAAAACAAACATAAGGGACAAAGCCAAAACCATACATAATACATTTTTCAACATAAAAATCTTCCTCCTTTACTAAAACTACCAATTACCAGTTGTGCAGGTAAAATTCACATCCTATTAAAAACTGTCTTAATCTTAATAATATTATACCATATTTTTTAGAAAAAGAAATAATTTACTAAAAAAATATAAAATTTAACATGGCACACCGGTGTAAGTTAGTAAGTGGGGCTGTGCCCAACAGGAAAAAACGGTTTACCCTCCTGCATTTTTGTGCTATACTATCCAGGAAAAATAAGGGCTGCGGCAGCCCGGTGTGTTGGGCGTCCCAAGCGCCCTAAGGAGGAAAAAGACCATGGATTTAACAATTTCACAAATGCTGGTGCTGTTTGTATGCGTATTTTTTGGCGGCTTGGTGGATTCCATCGCCGGAGGGGGCGGCCTTATTACCCTGCCGGCCTATTATGCTGTGGGCATCCCGCCCCATGTGGCCCTGGGTACCAATAAATTTGCCAACTGCATTGGTACCTTTACGGCTTCCCTGCGCTTTTTTAAGGAAAAGCAGGTAAACATTAAGGTGGGCCTTGTTGCCGCCGCCGGCGCATTAATCGGTTCCCCCTTGGGGGCAAAGCTGGCTATGGCTATAAACGAAAAATACTTAAATTACATTTTGCTGGTGGCTGTGCCGGTGATTGCCGTTATGGTGCTGCGGAAAAAGGACTTTGGCCAGGAACGCCAGGAGGAGCTCCCCTTTTGGCAAATGGTAGCCCTTTCGGCGGCGGTAGGCTTTGGCACCGGCATGTATGACGGCTTTTTTGGCCCCGGGGCAGGCACCTTTATGACGTTGCTTTTAAACTCGGTAGTGGGGCTCAATATTATCCGCGCCTGCGGCACCACAAAGGTGGTAAACCTGGCCTCCAATGTAGGGGCCCTGGTGACTTATGGCCTCAGCGGCAATGTGCTGGTTGATGTGGGCATTAAGTGTACCGCCTTTGCTATTTTAGGCAACTGGGTGGGCTCCGGCCTGGCGCTGAAAAAGGGGGCCCGCATTGTGCGCCCTATTATGATTGTGGCCATGCTACTGCTTTTAGCTAAAATTGCCGGGGATATGTTTTTATAAATTGCAAAAGGGAAAAATATAATGGAACAAAACAAAAGCAACTTTTTAAGGAAAAGCTATGGAGATATTGCCTCCGGCGCCCCAAAGCAAGTGGTCAGCCAGCGGCTGGCCCCCGGGCAAACCGCCGCCAGTGTGGGCTATACCCAGGAGGAAATGGCCCTGGTGCCGCCGGAGGCCAACCTGGGCCTTGGCTGCGGCAACCCTTTCCATATTGTAGAGGTGCAGCAGGGCCAAACGGTAATGGACCTAGGCAGCGGCGCAGGGTTCGACTGTTTTTTGGCGGCAAAGTATACGGGGAGGGCCGGCCATGTTATTGGGGTGGATATGACCCCAGAAATGCTGGACAAAGCCCGGGGCATAGCAAAGGCCCACCGCATGCGGAATGTGGAGTTCCGTTTGGGGGAAATTGAAAACCTGCCCGCAGGGGATAATACGGCGGATGTGGTTATCTCCAACTGCGTTATCAACCTTTCCCGGGATAAGGCAAGGGTCTACCGGGAAATTTTCCGGGTGCTCAAGCCCGGCGGGCGCATTGGTATTTGCGACATTGTCATTATGAAGGAGCTTACCAAGGAAATGAAGGAAAGCGACGCCATGTATGCCTGCTGAGTTTCCGGCGCTTCTTCAGTTGAAGAATTGGAAAAAATGGTTGCTGCCGCCGGCTTTGTGGAGGTTTCCGTAAAAACTGCCCCCGTATCCAGGGAATACGAGGAAAAGTGGGGCGGCAGCCTCACCATTGGGGAGTACATCCTTTCCGCCAAGGTACAGGGGCGTAAGCCGCCCATAGCGGGGCAGTGAGCAGGGGAGGCGGCCCGGCTTATGGGGGCAGCTTCTTATGGGGCTGGCAGCCTGTGGGCTGCGCCCCGCAAAAAATAATCCTGTAAAGTCAGTTTAGGGAAAGGCGGCAAGCCTTAAAAAGCCAATTCTATGGGATTAACCATCGATTGACAAGGGCAAACCCGCCTGCCGGAATCCCAGGCCTACGGCGCTGGGATGTGCCCCTAAATAGGCGCTGGGCTGCGTTCTCGGCTTTGGCGGGCGTCAGCCCGCCTGCACCCTGCGGCCTTGCCAGCCCCTATTTATGAACACTGGCAGGTCCTTTGGAGTTTTT
>CAJTSZ010000095.1:0-2205 GCA_910578755.1 uncultured Oscillospiraceae bacterium
AGGTGCTGAAGGATGAAATTGCCCGCCGCCAGGCTAGGGGGATGACGGGGAAAAATATTAGGATGATGATTGTAGGCGTGCCAAACGTGGGCAAGTCCTCCCTTATTAACCGCCTTTCCGGCAGCAAACGGGCCAAGGTGGAGGACCGCCCCGGCGTTACCCGCGGCAAGCAGTGGGTACGTTTGGAAAACGGCATAGAACTGCTGGACATGCCTGGCGTGCTTTGGCCAAAGTTTGACGACAAAACCGTAGGGGAGCGCCTTGCTTATACTGGCGCCGTAAAGGATGTTGTTTACGATATTGAATGGGTTGGCATGCGCTTTTTGGCCTTTTTGCGGGAGAACTATCCCCATTATTTGGAGCAGCGCTATAAGGTTGCCAGGGAGGAAACCCAAGGCTTAGAGCCTTTTGAGCTGTTGGAACTGGTGGGCCGCAAGCGAGGCATGCTCCTTTCCGGCGGTATGGTGAATACAGAACGGGCTGCCATTACAGTCATGGACGAGTTCCGCAGCGGTAAAATAGGCCGCATCACACTGGAAAGGCCAAAAACCCTTGCACCCCAGGAGGAACACCCAATAGAAAATCAAGTTGAATAAAGGGTGAATAAAAATGGAAACAACCAACTTGTATGAAATAGATAACCGCGCCAGGGCGGCCGGCGTTGTCTGCGGTGTGGACGAAGCAGGCAGGGGACCCTTGGCAGGGCCTGTGGTGGCCGCTGCCGTTATTCTGCCGGAAAATTTAAGAATTGAAGGCCTTAACGATTCTAAAAAGCTTTCGGAAAAGAAAAGGGAGCTGCTGTTCGGCCAAATTAAGGGGAAGGCCCTAAGCTGGGGCGTTGGTTTTGCTACAGAGCAGGAAATTGACCAAATCAATATCCTTCAGGCCACATATTTAGCCATGAACAGAGCTGTAAAGGCGTTAAACTTTACACCGCAAATTGCCCTGGTAGACGGCAACAGGGACCCCCATTTGGGTATCCCTACGGAGCTTATTGTAAAAGGCGATGGAAAATCTGCCAGTATTGCAGCAGCTTCCATTTTGGCAAAGGTTACCCGGGACCATTTTATGCTGGAGCTTGCCAAGGAATACCCAAACTACCAGTTTGAAAAGCATAAGGGCTACCCAACAAAGGCCCATTACGAAGCCATTGAAAAATATGGAATCTCTCCTGTACACCGCCGCAGCTTCCTAAAAAAAATGTTAGGAAAGGCCCCCCAGTGACCCAAAAAAGCACTGGCCCCTTGGGGGAAGCCATTGCGGCCCGCCATTTGGAGGCGCAGGGGTGGCGGATTTTGGAACGTAACTTTTACGGAACCTATGGCGAAATAGATATTATTGCCTGCGATGCGCAGTATGTGCTGTTTGTGGAGGTAAAAACAAGGCGCCCTGGCGGCTGGGGCAGCCCCGCCCAGGCAGTGAATTTAACGAAACGCCGCCGGCTGCTGCTAACAGCCCAGGAGTACTTAGCGCAGGTGCCCTTAAGCCAACAGCCCCGGTTTGACGTGTGCGAGGTTTACCTCAGCCCTTTGGAGGCCCGCATCAATTATATCCAAAATGCTTTTTAGCTTTGGAATACATTTTATTTTTGTGTACAAAAGGAGAGGAATGTTATGCAATTATTTGACTTGCACTGTGACACCATTACGCAGTACACTGCAAACAAGGAGGACTTTTTCTGTAAGGATACCATGGTATCTGTAAACGAGCTTTCCAAGTTTCAGCGCTACGTGCAGGCAATCGCAATCTTTGTTCCGGACGACCGCCGCGGCCCAGCGGCAGAGGAATACTTTAACCAGCACTATGCTTGGTTTAAGCACCTGATGGAAAAAAACAAAGATGTTGTAGAGCAGATTAACTGCTTTGCCGATATTGACCGTGTAACAAAAGCCGGTAAAATGGGTGCTATGCTGGCCATTGAAGGCGCTGCTGCCTTGGGCGGCAAGCTGGAAAATGTACAGCGCTTGTACGACTGCGGTGTGAAAATGATGACTCTGACCTGGAACGGTGACAATGAGCTGGCTTCCGGCCACGATACACAAAAAGGCTTTACTCCCTTTGGCCGTGACGCTGTAAAAGAGATGGAACGCGTAGGCATGATTGTGGACGCTTCTCACTTAAACGACGTTGGTTTTTGGGAATTGTGTGAATTTGCCGAAAAACCATTCCTGGAAACCCACTCCAACATTAGAAGTGTTTGCGGCC
>CAJTSZ010000095.1:2224-7834 GCA_910578755.1 uncultured Oscillospiraceae bacterium
ACAGAGGAACGCTTTGCCGAATATGTAAAACGCGGCGGCATTATTGGTTTGAACCTGTGCCAGCGCTTTATTGTTCCCGAAGGCCCCGCTGTTGCTGACGAACTGTTTAAACACGTTTACCGTATGCTGGAACTGGGCGGTGAAAATGTGGTTGCCTGCGGCAGTGACTTTGACGGCGCCAGCATAGACGAAAGCCTCAATACCCCGGTTAAATTTGCAGGCTTTGCCGACTATATGCTTCAGCACGGCATCAGCGAAAGCGTTGTAAATAAAATTATGTTTGAAAACGCATACAACTTCTTTAAAAAGAACATGAAATAACCATAATAAAACTGGCGGCAGCGCCAGGCAGGTAAAAGGCAGGCGCCAGGTCGCCGGGGCATTACAAAATGCAGGCAGCCTGGCGCTGCTTTTTTCTGTTAAGCAAGGCCCCCTTAGTTAGGATAGTATCCCAGTTTAAAATTAGCGTTGTTTTGCACAGGCAATAATGCCCAGGCATTATTGCCTGTGCATCAGGTTTTTTTATTGTGGAACAATAAAACAGGGTGGCACTGGAATATAAGGGAAACTGCCAAAGGGCAAAACAATACAGCGGAAGGAAAAAGCAATGGCACTTTACGTTATTGGAGATACCCACCTCTCCCTTTCAGTAGATAAGTCAATGGATATTTTTGGCGGGTGGCATAATTACATGGAGCGTTTGGAAGAAAACTGGCGGGCAAATATAATGCCTGGGGATACTGTGGTCATTCCCGGAGATGTTTCCTGGGCCATGTCGCTGCAGGAGGCCAAAGCGGATTTTGCCTTTCTTCACAGCCTGCCCGGAGAAAAAATACTGCTAAAAGGAAATCACGATTATTGGTGGACTACAAAACGGAAAATGGATTCCTTTTTGGAAGAAAATAACTTTCACTCCCTGCGCATTTTAAGCAACAACAGCTTTTTGGCGGAGGGGGCAGCCCTTTGCGGCACCCGAGGCTGGATTTTTGAACAGGGCCAGCCCCAGGATAAAAAAATTGTGCAAAGGGAGGCTGGCCGGCTGCGCCTTTCCTTGGACTACGCGGCCCAATACTTCCCAGGGGCCGAGCAAATCGTTTTTCTCCATTACCCGCCGGTGTTTGGCAGCGAGCTTACGCCGGAAATTTTGGATGTACTGCTGGAGTACAAAATTAAGCGGTGTTTTTACGGGCACATTCATGGCCAGGGTTGTGGCTTTGCCCTCAACGGGGCCTACTGCGGCATTGATTTTCAGCTGGTTTCGGGAGATTTTTTACGGTTTAACCCTAAAAAAGTGAAATAAAAGGCCATTTTATAAAAAAATCCTTACAAAAAATGTAGCAATCTTTATAGAAACATGCTATACTTACTTGGATAATTTTATGCGGCTGCCTTTTTGCAGGCTGCCGCGGCATAAATTTGAACATTGGTTCCTTTTGCCCTTCAGGGCATAACAGCGCGCCTGACGGCGCCCGGGAAATCCAAGGAATTTTTATATAGGTAAGCGGGGTAGAAGCCGCTTGCTGAAAATGAAAGGAATGGCAATATGAGTTTAACATCTTGCAAAAAAATTGAAACAAACAAAGTGGAATTGCAAATTGCAGTAAACGAAGAACAGTTCCAAAAAGCAGTGAACCAGGCTTACAAAAAAAATGTAGGCAAAATTGCATTGCCAGGCTTCCGTAAGGGCAAAGCCCCAAAAGCAATGATTGAGAAAATGTACGGCAAAGACTTTTTCTATGAGGATGCTGTAAATATTGTTTACCCACAGGCCTATGAAGAAGCAGTGGCAGAGGGCAACCTGGAACCAGTGGACAGAGCCGATGTAAGCGACTTGCACTTTGCAGAAGGCCAAGGCTTTACCTTTAAAGCAGTTGTAACTGTAAAACCAGAAGTAGAAATTGCAAATTACAAAGGCATTAAAGTAGAAAAAAATATAGAAACCATTATGGCTGCTGATGTGAACGCCGAATTGGACAGAATGCGTGAAAGAAACGCAAGGCTCATTAGTGTGGAAGGCCGCGCTGCTAAACTGAACGATACTGCAATTATTAACTTTGAGGGCTTTGTAGACGGTGTTGCTTTTGAAGGCGGCAAAGGGGAAAATCATCCTCTGTTACTGGGCTCTGGGCAGTTTATCCCAGGTTTTGAGGACCAGATTGTGGGCAAAAAAATTGGTGAAGAGTTTGATGTTAACGTAACCTTCCCAGAGGAATACCATGCAGAAAACCTGGCTGGTAAAGCTGCTGTATTTAAAGTTACTATCAATGCGTTGCAGACAAAAGAGCTGCCAGATTTGGACGATGAATTTGTAAAGGATGTCAGCGAATTTGACACCGTTGCAGAATTGAAAAAAGATGTAAAAGAACGTCTGCAAAAGGCAAAGGACGAAGCTGCCCGGCAGGAAGCAGAAGGCGCAATGATTGACGTCCTCATTGAAAACATGAAAGCAGAAATCCCACAGGTTATGGTAGAAAATAAAACAGATGACCTGTTTAATGACTTTGCTTACCGTTTGCAGTCCCAGGGCCTTGGCTTGGATATGTACCTGCAATATACAGGTATGGAGCCAAACGCTTTCCGCGATTCCTTTAAGGCTTCTGCAGAACGTCAGGTAAAAGTAAGGTTGGCCTTGGAAAAAATTGCAGAGTTGGAAAAAGTACAGGTTTCTGAAGAAGAAATGGACGCAGAATTTAAACGCCTTGCCGAAGTTTACGGCATTGAAGAAGCAAGAATTAAAAACCTAATTCCAGCTAAAGACGTTAAAAAGGACCTGGAAGTAAATAAAGCCATTGATATTGTCCGCGAAAACGCCGACATTAAAGAAAAAAAGATAAAGAAAACCGCCGCAAAGTCTAAAAAAGCAGAAGCGGAAGAAGCAGGGGAAGAAAACAAATAACCCTCCTTACTTTGGTTGAAGAAGGACCCCTTTGGAAAATATAATGGTTGCGTTATAATTTATACATTTTCCAACAACATCAATAGGGTATAATAACCGCAAAGCGGTTATTATAGGGATTTTAAGCGGCCCTTATACTGCCAATGCCCCAAGGGTGGTGCTGTAGGTGCAAAAATACCGGCGGGCCTGTTCAGGTCCGCCGGTTCTGCAGGCCTTTTTACGGCGGCTGGTATAAATTTGGCTCTGTTTGCCTATGCTTTACATATTCCACTGGTACAGCGCCAATTTTATGCTTTATGGAAAATGTTGTCTTTCTGCCTTGGACAGAATAAAGGAGGTAAATTTTATGAGTTTAGTCCCTATGGTCGTTGAGCAAACCAATCGCGGTGAGCGTTCCTATGATATTTTTTCCCGCCTGCTTAATGACCGCATTGTTATGCTGTTTGACCAGGTTACAGACGCCAGCGCCAGCTTGGTAATTGCCCAGCTGCTTTACCTGGAAGGGCAGGACCCCGAAAAAGATATTTCTCTTTACATTAACAGCCCAGGCGGTTCTATTAGCGCAGGCATGGCTATTCACGATACAATGAAGTATATTAAATGTGACGTTTCCACTATTTGTGTGGGCATGGCCGCTTCTATGGGTTCCTTCCTGCTGGCTTCCGGCACAAAGGGCAAGCGTTTGGCACTGCCTAACAGCGAAATTTTAATCCACCAGCCGTTGCTGGGCGGCGGCGGGCTGCAGGGTCAGGCTACAGACATTAAAATCCATGCCGACCATATTATACACCTGCGTGAAAAGCTCAACGGTATGCTGTCGGAATACACCGGCCAGTCTATTGAAACCATCGATAAAGATACCGACCGCGATAATTATATGACAGCGGAAGAAGCCTGTGCATACGGTATTATTGATAAAGTTATTACAAACAGGTAAGGGTGAAAAACAGTGCCTAAAAATGATGAACAAAAAACGCTGCGCTGCTCCTTCTGCGGCAAATACCAGGGCCAGGTAGAACGGATGATTGCCGGCCCCGGCGTTTGTATTTGCAATGAATGTGTGGAGCTGTGCCAAAGCGTTTTAGACGATGAACCTCAAAAACTGCGTCATTCCCGCCCAACAAGGGAACCAGCGCGGCAGCAGGAAATGCCAAAGCCCCAGCAAATAAAGCAGGTTTTGGACGACTATGTTATTGGCCAGGAACAGGCCAAGCGGGTGCTTTCTGTGGCTATTTATAACCACTATAAGCGAATTTACCTCCAGGATGACCCAAAATGGGCCCAGGATGATGTAGAGCTTGTAAAAAGCAACGTGCTGCTGGTAGGCCCTACCGGCGTGGGGAAAACCTTTTTGGTGCAAACCCTGGCAAAAACGTTGAACGTGCCCTTCGCTATTGCCGATGCAACTACCCTAACAGAAGCCGGTTATGTGGGCGAGGATGTGGAAAATATTCTTCTGCGCCTTATTCAAGCGGCAGATTTTGATGTGGAGCGTGCAGAAAAAGGTATTATCTATGTGGACGAAATTGATAAAATTGGCCGCAAGTCAGAAAACACCTCCATTACAAGGGACGTAAGCGGCGAAGGCGTACAGCAGGCCCTTTTAAAAATTTTGGAGGGAACCGTTGCAAACGTCCCGCCAACAGGAGGGCGCAAGCACCCAAACCAGGAATTTATTCAAATTGATACCTCCAAAATACTGTTTATCTGCGGCGGCGCCTTTGACGGCATCCATAAGGAAATTGAAAAACGGGTGGCAAAGTCCTCCCTGGGTTTTGGTTCCCTATTGGCAGATAAAACAGAGCTGAGCCGGGAAAAGCTGATGATGCAGGTAACGCCCCAAGACTTGGTGCGCTTTGGATTAATTCCGGAACTGGTGGGGCGGCTGCCAGTAATCGCGCCCCTTTCCGAACTGGATGAGGAAGGCTTGGTAAAAATTTTAAAGGAACCAAAAAATTCCATTGTAAAGCAGTATAAAAAACTGTTTGCTATGGAAAATATTGACCTTGAGTTTGAAGACGCAGCCTTAACAGCCATTGCCAAAAAGGCCATTGAGCGCAAAACTGGCGCCCGCGGCCTGCGGGCTATTATGGAGGATGTGCTGGACAGCATTATGTTCGAAGCCCCTTCCGATAAAACCTTAACCCGTATTGTGGTTACAGAAGAAAGTGTAAAAGACCATGCCGTTTTTGTTACAGAACATAACGAGGGAAAGGAACAGGTAAAACTGTTGCTGCCTGCCGCTTCCAAGGAAAACCGCGGTAAGGATGGCCGGCGTTATCCAGCTTAATTTCATCCACTGGAACCAATTTGTGTTTCAGTGGATTTTTTCTTTGAAAAACAATAGGCCCCCCGGCTATGCTGGGGGATTTCTATTGCAAAAAAAAAGGGCCCTGCATCCAGGCCCTTTTTTATCTATTGCATCCAAAAGTGGAGTATTTTGTGGTCTGCGTTCCTACTTGGCCCGGTATTCCGTCCGGCGCAAGCAGGAGAAGCAGTAAGAGAGGGGAACTCTGCCCTCTTTCTATGGCTTTAGTATAACTGAAAATTGTTTACAGATTCTAATGCAGATGCAAAGAATCTGTAAACAATAGGAACAGGCTGCCATTTTTGCTACCAGGTTTTTTTATTGTTTCACAATAAAAGGTTGATGTGCAGGCAGATGCGGGCTGCAATAAAGTGATTTTCGCAAGTTTTGCAGGCGAAGCCAAAAA
>CAJTSZ010000096.1 GCA_910578755.1 uncultured Oscillospiraceae bacterium
GCAAAAATAAAGGAGTGTTATCTGTGAAAGAATTGCAGCAAGCGGTATTGGACTATTTACAAAAGCACCGCCAGGAATACAAGGATGCCTTAAGGGAGCTGGCGCAAATCCCGGCCCCCTCTGGAAAAGAGGAGCTTCGGGCTCAGTGGTGCAAGGCATATTTGGAAAAATTGGGCGCTCAGGGCGTGTATATTGACAAAGCCTTAAACGTGGTGTTCCCTTACTATGCCCAGGACTGTAACCAGCTTACAGTAGTCAACGCCCATACCGACGTTGTGTTCCCCGACGAGGAACCCCTGCCCTTTAAGGAAGAAAACGGCCGTTACTGCGCCCCTGGCGTTGGGGATGATACTGCCAACGTCATTGCCGTGCTGCAAATGGCTGGTATGGCAATCAGCTTGGGGTTAAAGCCCAAAAAGGGAATTTTGTTTGTCCTTAACAGCGGCGAGGAAGGCCTGGGCAACCTAAAGGGCGCCCGCCAGCTTATGGAGGACTACAAAGGCCGCATTGCCCAGTGGTTTGCCATTGACGGCGGCTACCACGAATTTGTAACAAAGGCGGTGGGCTCCAAGCGGTATAAAATTACGGTAGAAACCGAAGGCGGCCACTCCTACGGCAGCTTTGGCAACCGCAACGCCATTTACTATATGGCTAAAATGATAGATACCTTCTATTCTTTAAAGGCACCGGTTTACGGTAAAACAACCTATAATGTAGGGATTATCCAGGGCGGCACCTCGGTCAACACCATTGCCCAAAGCTGTTCTATGCTTTTTGAATACCGTTCCGACGATATCCGCGGCCTGGACTTTATGGACCAGTTTTTTGAAAATGTCATTGCTACCTACCGTTCCATGGGCATTTCCGTTATTGCAGAAAAAGTAGGGGACCGCCCCTGCATGGCCCAAGGGGTAAACCAGCAGCCTTTAATCCAACTCATCCAGCAGGCAGGGGCCCTTCATGGCCTTTCTTTGAAAGAAGAATCCGGCTCCACAGACTGCAACATCCCTCTTTCCATGGGTATACCGGCAGTATGCTTTGGCGTGTACAAAGGCCATGGCGCCCACACCAGGGAAGAGTGGCTGGATATTGAATCTACCGTTGTAGGTATGCGGTTTTTGGCCCAGGTAATTATGTCCCTTATGGAGGAATAAGCCAAGCCTGCCTGCACATCCGCCTTTCAAAACAAAAACCTCCCCATTAGCTTAGCGCATTGGCAAAAGGAACGGGGATGTTTTCTGCATAAAACCACGCCTTGCCTGCATACCATGGAGCAGCATACCCCTATTTACAAGTGTTTAGGGGGAAAAGGAGGGAAGGCATGTGAAATTTGTGGTGATTAAAGGGAAAACCCTGGCCGTATTGGTAAGCCTTTTGCTCATAGGCTGCCTGGGCCTTGCGGCGGCAGGCCATAACAGAACGGTGGCGGCTTCGGCGGCGGCCCGCCTGCTGCCCATTTACTGTGTGGAAACCGAGGAAAACAAAATTTCCTTGGGAATCAACTGTGCATGGGATAATGGGGATGTTGAAGAAATTTTAAATGCCCTGGATGGGGCCCAGGTAAAAGCAACTTTTTTTATTTTGGGCCAGTGGTGTGAAAAATACCCGGAAAGCGTCCAGGAAATTGCCAAGCGCGGCCATGAAATTGCCAGCCATTCCTACACCCACCGGGATATGAATACCCTCACCCGGGAGGAGTTGGCCCAGGAGGTAACAAAGGCTATGGCGGTGTTGGAGGAAACCTGCGGGAAAAAGCCGGAACTGCTGCGCCCGCCCTCCGGCGCCTATAACGATTTGGCTGTTGAAGTAATACGGGGGTTAGGTTATTACCCCATTCAGTGGGATGTGGATACCTTGGACTGGAAAGGCCTTTCCGCCGGGGAAATTGTAAGGCGCGTCACCGAAAAAGCCCAGCCAGGCTCCATTGTGCTGCTTCACAGCGGGGCGGAAAATACCAGTATCGCCCTCCCCGAGCTGCTGCGCTGCCTCCAAGAATCTGGCGTGGAGATTGTCCCAGTGGGGGAACTGATTTACAAAGGGGACTATACCATAGATGTGCAGGGGCGGCAGCACCCAGCGAAAAGTTAGGGGGCTGTAGGCCCCCTAACTTTTTATACAAACCTGGCCCCTTTTTTGGAAAGTGGCGGCTACCTCCAGGCCGCCCCTGCGCTTGGCATTACCAAACTTTCGGGCTTGAACCGTTAGAGGTCACAATCCCAAAATTAGCACAGCGGGCAGCCCGCCCCAAAAAGGCCGGGTGTGGGCCGGAGAGGCCCACAAAAAGGGCACAAGCGCCAAAACTTACAGCGGTACCCCACTGTAAGTTTTGGCGCTGCAAAAATAAAATGCAGAAAGGAAGAGTGGCGTTGCTTCTAAAAAAACAGAAAAGCCGTCCTGTGGTAAAGGTGGGGGTGGTGGTGGTAGCCGCCGGCTCCTCCCGGCGCATGGGTGGTGTAGATAAACAGGATATTCTGCTCAACAATATCCCTGTTGTGGTGCGCAGTATTGAGCCTTTTTCCTGGTTTCAGGAGGTAGAGGAAATTGTTGTGGTGTGCAGGGAAGAATTTATGCCCCAAATGCTTTTTTACACGGAAGAATTTGGCCTGCAAAAAATAAAGGCCATTATAAAAGGCGGCAGTACTCGGCAGCAGTCGGTTATGGCTGGTATCCAGGCCCTTGCGCCAGATACCCAGTTTTATGCAATCCACGACGGCGCCCGCCCCTTTGTCACTGGGGATGTTATTGCCAACTGTATTGCAGAAAGCGTGCGCTGGGGGGCGGCAACCGCGGCAGTCCCCACAAAGGACACCATAAAAATTGCCGGTGCAGACGGCTTTATTGAGGCCACACCTCCCCGGGAAAGCCTTTTTTTAACCCAAACGCCCCAAATTTTTGAAGCGGCATTGTACCGCCGCGCCGTAGAAGAAGCCCAGCGCCAAGGGTTGGAATTTACAGATGACTGCCAGCTTGTGGAGAACCTTGGCCACAAGGTGCGGCTTTCCCGGGGCTCCTACTTTAACATAAAAATAACAACGCCGGAGGATATGCCAGTCGCCCAGGCCATTGCCCAGGCCCTGGACGAAAACACATAGCAAACAGGAAAGGGAGAAAAATATGCGAATTGGACATGGATACGATGTACACCGCCTTACAGAAAACAGGAAGCTAATTCTTGGCGGGGTGGAAATCCCCTATACTAAGGGGCTTTTGGGCCATTCAGACGCGGATGTCCTCACCCACGCCATTATGGATTCCCTTTTAGGCGCTGCCGCCCTGGGGGATATTGGCCAGTGGTTCCCCGACAACAGCCCGGAATATGCAGGAGCCAACAGCATCCTCCTGCTGCAAAAGGCGATTGCCCTGTTAAAGGAACGGGGCTGGCAGGTGGGCAACATTGATGCTACGGTTATCGCCCAGCAGCCAAAGCTGAAGGAGTATATTCCCGCCATGCGCCGACGGTTGGCAGGGGCCTGCGCCGTGGAAGAAGGGCAAATATCGGTGAAGGCCACAACGGAGGAGCATTTGGGTTTTACCGGCAGCGGGGAGGGCATTGCCGCCCACAGTGTCTGCCTTATTGTCCCCATACAGTAGGCGGCTTGCGTAAGCCCGCAGGCAGAGGTTTGGAGGCAGCCAATATCTCCAAAGATTATAGCTTTACTTTGGGCGCCATTGTAAGCCCTGGTGCCCAATTCCCTCCTACTGGCATAAGATAAAAAGAGCCAGCCTTGCGCCTTGGCATTTGTATGTTAAGGCAGCAAAACAACCCTGGCCTATTAAAAATTCTTATGAAAGAGGTGAGGGGTATGACGGGAAAATTGTATGAAATACCAATTAAATCCATTACCTACGCAATCAAAGGCCAAAAACTGTTGGAACGGTACGGCATGGTTGCCTATGTAGGCCGCGACAGAACAGTGAAATCCGGCTGCGGATATAAATTAACCGTTAAGGGAGATTTGGACACAGCAAAAGAAATATTGCGCTCCGGCGGAATTATAATGACAGGGGAGGGGCGTGCCGTAGAATGATTTATTTTGATAACGCCGCCACAACCTTCCCCAAGCCAAGGGCCGTGGGGGAGGCAGTTACCCAGGCAATGCGCCTTTACGGCGCCAACCCGGGGCGCAGCGGGCACCAAATGGCGGTGAAAACGGCAGAGCAGGTGTATGCCTGCCGGGAAAGGGCTGCCCAGCTGTTTGGCTGCCAGCCGGAACAGGTGGTATTCACCCAAAACTGCACCCATGCCATCAATATGGCAATTAAGGGAGTAGCCCAGCCGGGGGACCATTTTATTATTTCTGATTTGGAGCACAACGCTGTGGCCCGCACCGTTCACCAGCTTTATTTGGACGGTATTGCCAGCTACACCATTGCCGCCACCGGTCCCACAGAGGAGACTACCCTGGCCTCCTTTGCCCAGGCGCTTCGCCCCAATACAAAAATGATATGCTGTACCCACGGCTCCAACGTGTTCGGCAACATTTTGCCGGTGGCAAAAATTGGCGGCCTTGCAAGGGCAAACAATGTCCTTATGCTGGTGGACGCGGCCCAAACTGCCGGCGTGCTGGATATTGACGTTGTTCGGGACAACATTGACTTTTTGTGTATGCCGGGCCATAAAAGCCTGTACGGCCCCTCCGGCACGGGAATGCTTATTATAAACTGCCAGGAACCTCTGCACACTTTAATGGAGGGGGGGACCGGCAGCGCCTCCCTGGAACTTGCTATGCCGGATTTCCTCCCTGACCGTTTGGAAAGCGGCACTATCAACACAACAGGTATTATTGGCCTAAAATCCGGCATGGGCTATGTAATGCGCCACGGTACTAAAAAGCTGTATACCCACGAAATGTCCCTGGCCCAGGCCATATACCGGCAGCTTTCGCCAAACCCCCAGGTTCATTTTTACGGCCCGCCCCCAACTATGGGCCAAACCCTGCCGGTGTTGGCCTTTACTGTAGGCAGGCTGGATGGTATGGAAACATCGGAGCTGCTCAGCCGCCATGGCATTGCCACAAGGGGCGGCTTCCATTGTGCAAAGCTGGCCCATGAAAAAATGGGTACCAACGAAATTGGTGTGGCCCGGGTAAGTATTGGGGGCTTTAACACCATGGAACATGTAAATTATTTGTGTAACACGGTAAAAAAATACTGTAAATCGGTTGAATAACTAACGAATTGTGTTAAAATTAAATAGGGAAAGGTTGCCGCGCTGTTTAGGGCGGCTGTGCCTTTGAAATAAAATAACCGCTGGAAGGAAAAGGAAGTTGGGAAGTATGGAAAATGTATGGCTCAACCATTTAATAGGGAATATTCGCGGAATGGGTTTCAGCGATTATTTGGATATTTTAGTTATTGCCTTTTTAGTGTACCAGCTGGCAAAACTGGTAAAGGAAACCAGGGCGGTGCAGCTGTTAAAAGGCGTCAGCGCCCTCATTTTGGTGTACTTTTTAGCTGTGTTGCTGCAGCTGCGCACCCTGCGCTTTATTATGGAAAGCGTTCTGGCCACCGGCGTTGTGGCTTTGGTTATTGTGTTTCAGCCGGAACTGCGCCGCATTTTGGAACATGTTGCCCAAACAAAGCTGGGCCGGTTCAACATTTTTCAAACAAGCCAGGAAAAGGATAAAAAGGATGTTGTGGCTGTGGGCAGTTGTATTGCCACCGTATGCGCCGCCACAGAGTACTTATCCAAAAGCAAAACAGGCGCCCTTATGGTGTTTGAACGGGACACAAAGCTGGGGGAAATTATTAAAACCGGCACAGTAATTGATTCTGCCCCCAGTACAGAGCTTATTGGCAACCTGTTTTTCGTCAATACCCCCCTTCACGACGGCGCCATGATTATACGCAACGGCCGTTTGTACGCTGCCGGCTGCTTTTTGCCCTTAAGCCAAAACTATACCATCAGTAAGCAGATGGGCACCCGCCACCGGGCGGCCTTGGGCATGAGCGAAAACTCCGACGCTGTAGTTTTAATTGTTTCGGAGGAAACCGGCACCATTTCCATTGCCCAGGCCGGCCTTATTGAAAGGAACTTTACAATTTCTGCCCTGGAAAAACGGCTGCGTCAGGAATTGTTGGGCGAAACGGAACAGCCGGCGGAAGAATCCGGTGTGAAAGCGTTGCTGCGGAAGGTGAAACGATGAAAAAAGAAGTTGCTTTTTACAAAAATACATGGCTAAAAATATTTTCTGTTGTACTGGCTTTTGCGGCCTGGCTTATCGTTGTGGAGAAAATAGACAAGGAAGCCTATGATACCCTTAAAAATATCCCCATCAATATGCAGACAGTGGAAGAATCCATTGGCACACTGGGGCTGAACTCCATTACCCCCGATGTGGAAACCGCCTCTGTCAACATTAGCGGTATTATGTATGCCGTGGGCAACATGAAGGCGGAGGATATTGAAATTGTCCCGGATATTTCCAAAGTAACCGGGGCCGGCGTGTACGAGCTCCCCTTAGTGGGCAAAATCAAAAACGACGACGGCCAGGTGCAAATCCAGTCTATTTCACCTTCCCGCATTACGGTTAAGTTCGATACCCTTTATACAAAAACGTTAAATATTACTACAAATATTAACGGGCTCAAAGGGGATATTGGCTACCTTATCCAGGAGGAAATGGTGACCCCGTCCCAAGTAGCCATTACCGGGCCGGAGGCGGAGGTTTCCCGGGTGGCCCGGTGCGAAATCCAGCTGAATGTGGATGAAAAGCTCTCCCAAACTTACAGTAAAAAAGCAGGCCTCACTTTGTTGGACAAAGACGGAAATGTGCTTGAAGTAGGGAACATTTCTATGGATATAGAGGAAGCTACTGTTACCATCCCTGTCCTCAAGGTAAAAGAAGTCCCTGTAAAGCTGCAATTTATGAATGTGCCGGAAAATTTCCCCGTGAACCAGCTGCAATTTACCATTTCCAACGAAACAATACAGGTGGCTGGCACGGAAGCCGCCATTGATAAATATGCCGAAATCCCCCTGGATTATATTGACATTAGGAGCCTGGGGCTGGAAAGTACCTTTGCCTTTAACATTAAGCTGCCCGCTGGTTTTTGGAATGTGGAAAATATTCAGAACGTCCAGGTACAGCTGGATTCCTCCGGTATGGTGAGCAAGCGGTTTAATATCGACCAAATCAATATTATTAACGTCCCCCTGGGCTACCAGGCCCAGGCCATAACTCAGCAGATTACTAATGTGGAAATTATAGGGCCGCAGGAAATTGTAGAATCCCTGCTGGCGGGGGACATTATAGCGGAAATCGATTTAAAAGAAAGTTCCGATGTCGTAACCGGCCAGGTTGTGCTCCCGGTAAAAATATATGCGCCAAACAGCGGTTTGGTGTGGGCGAGGGGCACGTATGAAGCCGTAGTTTCCATTGCGGAGGAACAGCCCGCAGACCTTTCGTAAAAGGTGAACAGGGAGGCTTTAGCCTCCCTTTCTCTTTTTATGGAAATGTCCCTGTTCTTTTGGAGGCAGCTTATGCCCCCAAGACTTGTGTTATTGGGGCTTCCAGCCGGGGCCTTCCTTCTTAATAGTCTCGCCTGCGCTCGGCATTACTGAGTTTTGGAGCTCTAACGGTTAGAGGCCACGGTCTAAAAGTCAGCACAGCGGGAAGCCCGACCTCACCTTGGGGAGGGCTTGGCCTCACGAAAAAAAGCGTTCC
>CAJTSZ010000097.1 GCA_910578755.1 uncultured Oscillospiraceae bacterium
ATAAGCGGCGGCAACCGGTGTTTGTACAGCGTTCCATTATAATAGGCCTCCCCATGCTTTGCATGGGAAATGGCCATATTATAAGTTCGCTGTACTGCACAACGGTTGGTCTGCCCAAAGGAGAGGGCAGACTGCCCGCTTAGTAGCCTCGCCTACGCTCGGCATTACCAAACTTTCAGTCTCTAACGGTTAGGACTTCTGTAACACTACAAATATAATAACCGCACTTGGGGCATTAAAATATAATAACCGTTTTGCGGTTATTATACCATGAAGCGTAAGCGCAATGGTATAATTGGCCATCTTTTTCCGCACCGTAAGGAACAGGAAAAAGGGCCACTTAAAATCCCATATAATAACCGCTTTGCGGTTATTATACCAAAATTCCTGCGAATTCACAAATATACAGGTTTATCAAGAAGTTCCCACATCTGCCTAAACGCGCTGAATTGTACAGGTTATTTGTTTCTATTGCTGGCATGCTATGTCCTATGTTATACTATTACTCAAAAAGGCTGCCCAGGGGCCGCTATTGGGATTTCTCAGAACATTTTAAACCCTATTTTTCATAGGTTCATCTTGGTTTTGGGCGGTATACTTTAGGCTGACTTTATAAAACATAGGGGGCGCCATTATGAAGCTTTTATATGCCGAAGACGAACCGGCTCTTTCCGAAGCCGTTGTGGATTACCTTACATACCACAAATATATTGTAGACGCCGTATATAACGGCGCAGATGCTTACAACTATGCCATATCGGGCAATTACGACGGCATTATTCTTGACATTATGATGCCCAAGCGGGACGGCTTGGAGGTGCTTTCCGCCCTTCGCAGAAACGGATACCGGACGCCGGTCCTTCTGCTGACTGCCAAAACACAGGTAGAGGACCGGATTCAAGGCCTTAATACCGGTGCGGACGATTACCTGCCCAAACCCTTTGATATGGGGGAGCTAATTGCCAGAATTCGCGCCATGTTGCGGAGGCGGGAGGAATTTCACCCCGATTTGGTTTGCTTTGGAGATTTAACATTAAATATGCAGTCCGGCGAACTTAGCACAGGCGAACTGTCCTTCCAGCTTCCGAAGCAGGAATACCGTTTAATGGAGCAGCTTATGCTCAACCACGCTATGTACCTGTCAACGGAGGACCTGCTTGTAAAGGCTTGGGGGTATAATGCGGAAACGGACATAAACAGCGTATGGCTGTATATCTCCTATTTGCGCAAGCGGCTTTCCGCTATGAACTCCAAGGTAGAAATTGTTTCAAAGCGGAATATTGGGTATAAACTGGAGCAGCGGCTATGACTAAAACATTAAAAAAACGATTTGTTATTTTTACCATGGCGGCAGTGACCAGCCTTTTGGTATTTATTGTTCTTGCAATAAACGGGCTAAACTGGGTGATGCTGGAACGCCAGTCCAATATGGTAATGGAAACCCTGGTAAATGCGGACGGCTCCTTTCATAAGATGGATTTCAACCGCCCGCCTCCCTTTGCCCGCCCGCTGGACATGGACAAAATGCGTTCTTCACGGTTCTTTATTGTCCGAAGCGACGCCAGCGGCAGCATTATAGATGTAAATACCGACCAAATTTCCTCCATCGACAACGAAACTGCAAAACACTACGCACTAAAAGTATTGCAGAGTGGGAAAGAGTTTGGACGTGTGGATAACTATAAGTTTTCTGTAAAACAAATGGGCCCTAACCGGCTTACATTTTTTATGGACATATCGGAACAAAACGAAAGCTTCTATATGGTTTTGTTTGCTTCCAGTGTAATAGCGGCGCTTTGCTGGCTGATTCTTTTTATCATTGTTATTTTACTTTCGGGCCGGGTGATTCGCCCTGTTCTTGCCAGCATGGAAAAGCAAAAACAGTTTATCACTAATGCAGGGCATGAGATGAAAACCCCCCTTGCAATTATTCAGTCCAATAACGACGCCATGGCCCTTATTCACGGTGAAAACAAGTACAATGGGCACATCCGCGCGCAGACCAAACGGCTGAACGGGCTGATGTCAAACCTGCTTACCCTTGCCAAGCTGGATGAAGAAATCCCCCTGCCTACGGAATTGGTCAACGTCAGCGAGGTAATAAAGGAACTGCTGCCTGTTTATCAGGATACTGCTTCCACACGCCAGCTTCCGTTTTGTATACAAATTGAACCAGGCGTCACCGTACAGGCTAATAAAGACAGCTTGCAGCAAATGTTGGTGCTCCTTTTGGATAACGCAGTCAAATATACACCCGAAAACGGAACCATTCACCTATCATTAAGCAAGCGTGGCAGGCATATCCAAATTATTGAAGAAAACACCTGTAACCCCTCTCATGAGGCAGACCCGGAAAGATTATTTGAACGGTTTTACCGGGAGGATTCTGCACGGACACAAAGCACAGATTCTTCCGGCTACGGAATTGGGCTTTCCGCTGCCCGCGCTATTTGCGAGAATTTCGGCGGAAAGCTAACTGCGGAATATCCCTCTGCCAACAGAATCCGCTTCACCGCCACGTTATTATACCATGAAGCGTAAGCGGAATGGTATAATTGGCCATGGGGCAGTGAGCAAAGCGAACATATTGCCCCAGCCATTTTAAAATATAATAACCGCAAAGCGGTTATTATATCATGAAGTGTAAGCGAATACTTCCAAGTTTTTACTATTTGGACTTTCAATACTAAGCCTTGTGTATGGCCTGCCCGGTTCAGACCCCTTTAGGGGCCCTCCGGCCCCTAAGACCCCAGGCCCATTTCTTTTGTGTGAAAAGAAATGGGAAAAGAAAGCACACCAGGGGTTTTACCCCTGGACCCCTTATTTGCTTGTGACCCTCAATAAGCGGCGGTTGGCCGTGCTTGCCTCGTTTTTGATTATAATTTGCCGTTTATACAAACATGGCAATGTACAAGGAAAACAAGGCTACGCAAGGCCAAGCCCTCCCCAATGTGAGGTCGGGCTGCCCGCTTATCAGCCTCGCCTGCGCTCGGCATTACCAAACTTTCGGGCTCTATCGGTTAGGGCTTCTGCAACACTGAGAATATAAAAACCTTCCCCTTTATCAAAGAAAAGGGGAAGGTTTTTCTTATGTAATTCTTAGGTTCGCTTTTTATAATAGAAATATAGAAAGGAGATGATGTCCCTTGCAATTTAGGCATGAAGTGAAGCATGAAATCAGCAAAGGCGACTTGCTGATTCTGCGGCAGAGATTGCGGGCAGTGATGAAGCCAGACTGCCATGCTGTAAACGGACGCTATGAAATACGCAGCCTGTACTTTGACAACCTGGACGATAAAGCCCTTAGGGAGAAGCTGGATGGCATAATTATCCGTGAAAAGTACCGTATTCGCTTGTATAACAACGACCCTTCCATTATTCATGTGGAACGGAAGTTCAAACATGGCGGCCTAGGGCTTAAAACCTCTGCCAGCTTAACACCGGAACAGGCACAGGCAATTGTGTGCGGCAATGTGGAATGGATGTCCCGCAGTACCAACGAAGTGCTCCTTGGCTTTTATACCCGCATCCGCAATGAGGGGCTGCGGCCCAAGGTTATTGTGGATTATATCCGCGAGCCCTTTGTATTTGCTCCCGGCAATGTCCGTGTCACGTTGGATTATGGAATCCGCACCGGTATGAACTGTACCAATTTCCTGAATCCGGATTGTATCACCGTCCCTATTCAAAATTCCCCCTGCATCCTGGAAGTAAAGTGGGACAGCTACCTCCCCGATGTTATTTTGGATGCAATACAGCTTAACGGCAGGCACAGCGCAGCCTTTTCAAAATACGCCGCCAGCCGTATGTACGACTAAAAAATACAGTTAATACAAAGGAGCAACCAAACCATGACCTTCAACGATATTTTCAAGTCCAGTTTTTTGGAAAATATATCTTCTATCAGTGTATTTGATATGCTTTTAACCATTGTGCTGTCCTTCGGCATTGGCCTTTTCATCTTCCTTGTCTACAAAAAAACTTACCGCGGCATCATGTATTCCGCCGGCTTTGGCACAACGCTGATTGCCCTGACCATGATTACATCCACTGTCATCCTTGCCGTAACCTCCAACGTGGTTCTGTCACTTGGTATGGTTGGCGCCCTGTCCATCGTGCGTTTCCGTACCGCTATTAAGGACCCTTTAGATATTGCCTTTTTGTTTTGGGCAATCGGCGCTGGTATCATCCTTGCGGCAGGCATGATTCCTTTGGCAATTATCGGCAGCGTCTGCATAGGTATTATCCTGCTGGTATTTGTAAATCAAAAATCCCATACCCGCCCCTACATGGTTGTACTAAACTGCATTGACCATGACGCTGAGGTGAAGGCTAAGGAATTTCTTGGGAAAAATGTGGCCCGCGCCACAGTCAAAAGCAAATCTGCCGTAAAGGGCGCCGTTGAAATGAACATTGAAGTTCGCTTGAAGGAAGATGATACGGATTTTGTCAATATTCTCTCCGAAATGCCTGGCGTAAACAGTGCGGTCATCGTTTCCTATAACGGCGATTACATGGGGTAAAAAGGTATGTCTGGAAGTAAGCATTTTAACAAAATTGCATGGGCAGCCACAGCTTTTATGCTGGCGGTCACCATTTTGTTTATGAACGGCGGCGCCCTTGGCCTTGAAGCCATGGCCCACACTATAGGATATGAAAACCGATTATTTGACAATACAAAGGTTCACACCATTGATATTGTTATGGATAACTGGGACGATTTTATTGCCAATGCTGCCAGTGAAGAATACAATACTGCCAATGTAGTAATTGACGGCGAAGCCTACAAAAATGTAGGTATCCGTGCAAAAGGAAACACATCGCTTTCCATGGTGCCTGCCCTTGGCAGCCAGCGGTACAGCTTTAAAATTGAGTTTGACCACTATGACGGCGCTAAATCCTACTATGGGCTGGATAAGCTGTGCCTGAACAACCTGATTCAGGATTCCACCATGATGAAAGATTACCTAACCTACACCATGATGAACGAATTTCATGTAAATTCCCCCTTGTGCAGTTATGTCTATATTACAGTAAACGGTGAGGACTGGGGGCTGTACCTGGCCGTAGAGGGGGTGGAGGGCAGCTTTCTTCAACGAAATTACGGCTCCAATTACGGTGAACTATATAAGCCGGACAGCACAAGCCTTGGCGGCGGCCGCGGAAACGGCAAGGATTTTAATATGGAAGACGCTGCAAACCACCAAACCTCTGGCGACCCTGCCCCCAACGTGGCTCAAATACAAAAGGGGGTTAACAACAGTATACCCGATATGGGGGATTTGGATTTTTCCCAGGCGCCTGATAACACACAGGACAGCAGTTCCCCCTTTGGCGGCAGAGGCGGTTTTGGCAGCCGGGGCTCCTCCGATGTAAAGCTGCAATATATTGACGATGAGCTGGAAAGCTATGCAAACATTTGGAGCAATGCAAAAACCGATATTACGGAAGCAGACCAAAAACGCCTGATTGAAGCCTTGCAAAAGCTGTCAACCTGCGAACAAATTGAGTCTGTGGTGGATATTGACCAGGTGGCCCGCTATTTCGTTATTCACAACTATGTATGTAATGGGGACAGCTACACTGGCTCTATGGTCCATAACTACTATTTGTACGAAGAAAATGGGCAGCTGGCAATGATACCGTGGGACTATAATTTGGCTTTTGGTACTTTCCAAGGAAACAATTCCCAAAGCACAGTCAATGAACCTATTGATTCTCCTGTATCCGGCGGTTCCAATGAGGATCGCCCCATGTGGAACTGGATTCTCTCCAATGAAGCCTACACCCAACTGTACCACCAATATTTTGCAGAATTTTTGAACGCGGTAGATATAAACAGCATCATTGACAATGCTTATAATTTAATTAAACCCTATGTGGAAAAAGACCCTACTGCGTTTTATAACGATGAAGAATTTGAAACCGGCGTGGCTGCTTTGCGCCAATTCTGCGCACTGCGCAGCGAAAGCATTTCTGCACAGCTTGCAAAGGGTGAAACTACCAACAATATGAACTATGCAGATGCGTCTGCCCTTACCCTTTCCCACATGGGTTCCATGGAAATGGGCAGAAACAAAGAAGGCTTTGGCGGACGTGAAGCCCCTGAAGGAACGGAACCGCCCGCAGAGCCAGTATTTTCTCAATTTGACACCCAGGGGGCAGCCCCTTCAACGGATGAGGAAACGCCCCAGAATAACGAAATACCTAAAATACCGGAAGGGGTTGACCCACCCCAAATGCCCCGCGGCAATTTTGATGTTAATAGGAATGACGTGGACCGTGCCCCTTCAGGCACGACCCACTGGATATGGCTGGCCACATCCGTACTAATTCTTGGCGCAGGCTTGGCCATTGCAACGGGGTGCAAATATTAACCGGCAGCAAGCAAAAGCAGCCAAGGCAGAAACTAAAGTTCCTGCCTTGGCTGCTTTTGTAGTTTGGTTTATTTGCAGTACAGGCTCCTAACCCTTGTCCCGCCAAAAACGAAGGACATTTTTATTGAATCCCCTTGCCAGCCTGGTACGCTTTCTCCAAAGCGCTGTGCCCCTCAATGTCCCCTTTAGCAGTGACGCCGCCTGCAAAAACAACACTCTTCATCTGGGCTCTTTCAAAGCAGTCTACCCAACCCTGAACCGCTTTCACTGTGCCCTCCACAGCTTCCTCGTTGTTTTCCGCCGCGGTTGCCAAAAGGTAAATATCCGTAAAGGCATAGTTGGAGCCAAAGAGGCAGTTAGCCCGGTCAAACATGGTTTTAAGCTGCCCCGAAACACTGTAATAGTATACCGGTGTGGCAAAAGCCAGCACATCTGCATGGTGCATTTTTTCTGCAACTTCTACTGCATCGTCCTGGATAACGCA
Organism: uncultured Oscillospiraceae bacterium; assembly: GCA_910578755.1. Classification (GTDB taxonomy): domain Bacteria; phylum Bacillota; class Clostridia; order Oscillospirales; family Ruminococcaceae; genus Negativibacillus. The sequence continues at coordinate 6,862 of CAJTSZ010000097.1, forward strand.
GCGCCCTGTTTTTTGGCAGGCTAAACAGCCCTTACAAAAGCCGTACTGCTTCTCCCGCAGGTAAATGGTTTCAACCTGGTTGCCGGCTTCCTCCGCGCCCTTGGCAAAAGCCCCTGCCAAAACTTCCGAATTGCCTCCCTTGCGCGGGGAGGATGAAATAATCAACACATTTTTGCTCATAAAAATTCTCCTTACCTATGTTGCGTTGGTTTTCTTTTTCTAGTAAACTTATCATAATACCTAAACCTCACTTTAGGTCAAGTATTTTTTCCAAAAAAATATTTTCTCACTGCCTTGCAATAAATAAAAGAGGATAAAAACGGAGGATTGATTATGTATACCATTGGGGAAGTATCTAAAATGTTTCATCTGCCCATTTCCACCCTGCGCTACTATGATAAACAGGGCTTGTTTCCTCAAATCAGCCGGGTATCCGGCATACGCAAATTTGGCGACAGCGAGCTGGAAGCACTGCGCGTTATTGAATGTTTGAAAAAATCCGGGCTTGAAATAAAAGATATTCGGCGTTTTATGGGCTGGTGCATGGAGGGGGCGGCTACTTACCCCCAGCGCAAGGAACTGTTTGAAAAGCAGCGGGTCCTTTTGGAGGAGGAAATTGCTCACATGAACAAGGTGCTGGCTATGCTGAAATTTAAATGCTGGTACTATGAACAAGCCATACAGGACGGCAATGAGGAACGGCTGAAAAAAATAATTCCTAACCATTTGCCCGACGAAATCCGCC
>CAJTSZ010000098.1:0-1424 GCA_910578755.1 uncultured Oscillospiraceae bacterium
CACTGGGCTTGGAAACCTGCAGCTTTTCGGCAATGTGGGTAGATTTTACCCCTGCCCCCATGTCCAGCTGGTAAATTGTTTCTAAATAATCTTCAATAGACGGTGTAAATTTAGAGGCCAAAAGGCTCCCCTCCCTTTTTATTTTTAGCCTTTCCAAGGCCTTCCTTTCAGCGGGTTCCTGCTAAAACAGGAAAAAGGTATGGTTAACCACTTTGCGGTTGTTGTCCCATGAAGTAAAAGTGCAATGGTATAATTGGCCATGGGGCGCAGTGAGCAAAGCGAAGGGTTCACCCCGGCCATTTAAAATATCATAACTACCTTGCGGTTATTATACCTTTTTCCTATTTTTTTTGCAACGTTATTTTGCCTATGGGCCTCCGTTGCTATTTGATGTAAAATATGCTATATTCAATATCATCTTTTACACCTGTTGTTTACATGGGAGGCTTACTATGAAAAAATGGCAAAATACTGCATTATACTATACTACCATTCTGCTTTCCGCCCTGTTTATTGTAATTGGCTGGCTGCTCTTTCGGGAGGAGGCAAATATGTTCCGCAACGATGCGCCCATGGATACGGCGCTTTGCCGTGTAACAGAAATTATTTCGGACAAGCAGGATGTTAGCGCCCTGGGGGATATGTACTATTTGGAACGCACCATTACCTTTTCCGGGGAGGTTTTTGCTGGCCCCAATAAGGGCGAACAGGTAACTGCCATACAGGTAATTGATAATGTTTCCACCTTTGGCACTCCGGCGGTGGAAGTGGGAGATAAGCTGTACCTCCATTCCTTAGGAGAAAGTGAGGACGCAGGCCAGTGGCATGCTGGGGAGTTCTACCGGTTTGATAAAATGCTGTGGCTTGGGGTGTTTTTTCTCCTTGGCCTGGTGGCATTTGGGCGAAAAAAGGGTGTAAATACGGTAATTTCCCTAACCTTTACCTGCCTTTCTATTTTTATGGTATTCATTCCTGCCATTTTGGCAGGCTGTAACCCTTATGTTGTATCCACTGTTGTTTGTGTATACATTATTGCCATGACCTTGTGCCTGGTAAGCGGGTTTTCTATTAAAAGCCTTTCTTCCGCCTTGGGTTGTGCCGGCGGTGTGCTGGTTGCTGGCTTGCTTACAGTTTTTATGAGCCATATAATGAAGCTCACCGGTTTTTTGGATGATAATTCCATGTACGTTTACCTTTTAAACCCTGATACCCCCATTAGCCTGAAGGGAATTATTTTTGCCGCCAATATTATAGGCGCTTTAGGCGCTACCATGGACGTGGCTATGTCCATTTCCTCCTCCCTCCATGAGGTTGCGCAGAAGGCCCCCGGTATTTCCTCAAAACAGCTGATTCACTCCGGCATGAACATTGGCCGGGATATTATGGGCACCATGGCCAATACCTTGGTGCTTGCCTACATTGGC
>CAJTSZ010000098.1:1434-7548 GCA_910578755.1 uncultured Oscillospiraceae bacterium
TTTCCACTGTTTTGCTGTTTATTACCTACCAAAGTTCCCTTTCCCAACTGCTGAACCGGGAATTGATTATTGTGGAACTGCTGCAGGCCCTGGCCGGCAGCGTGGGTATTTTGCTTACCATTCCCATTTCCACAGTGGCGGCTACCCTGCTGCACTTTAAAACCCGGCAGGGTGTTGTCGATAGCCCTGCCCCACACAGCCCAGGCTTGCAGGAAGAATAAGCCCTCAACAAATAGAAACCCCTGGCATAACCAGGGCTTTCTATTTATTTTTTGCGGTATATAAGAATATCTACATCAATTTGGGTATCCAGTTCTGGGAGGCTGTGTACCCTTGCGGTGGTTTCTACAGAGGATTTATAGTAGTAGGGCGTCATGGTAAATAAGTTGGCCACATCCTCCTGGGTTGGCAGGTGAAGCATTTGGTTCACCTTTCGTTTTTCCAAAAAGGTAAAGCCGGGGTACTGGTGGTTTTCCTTTTTATTTTCGTAGGGGGTATCGTATATTTTTTCCTTCAATTCCCACAGGTGGCGTGTAGAAGTAACGGCAAAAATAAGCAGTCCTCCTTTTTTCAGCACCCGCGTAAACTCCTCTATGGCAACCGGTGCAAACATACTGACTAAAATGTCACAGGAGGCGGAGGCCACAGGCAAATCAAAGGCGCTTGCAACGGCATATAAAATTTCCTTGTTGGCCTTTGCAGCGCTTTGCACAGCAAATTTGGAAATATCCACCCCAAGTATTTGCCCATTACAGCCCTGCTGCCGCAGCGCCTCCCACAAACGTGCCGTATAATACCCCTCGCCGCAGCCTGCATCCAGCACAACCGGGTTTTCCATAGTAAGCTTTTCCTGCCAAAGCAGCACCGCCTGGTTCAGCCCCTGGCTAATGGGCAGGTAAAAACCCTTGGAAAGGAAACTGCGCCGGGCCGCTACCATTTGCTTGTTGTCCCCCGGAATTTTGGAGTTCTTTTTGTTGGCGGGCAGCAGGTGCAAATAGCCGGAGGCAGCAGGGTCAAAGCTATGGCCCTTTTTACAGCAGTAGGCTTTCCCCTTCTGGGCCAGCTTATTTTTGCATACAGGGCAAATCAACAACGGTTCCATGTGTAAAACGGGCTGCACCATACTTTGGGCAGCTTTCTCCTTCTTTATAAAATTAAGATAATCCGTGAGTAAAATGGAGATTTTGGGGCAATAATAGGGTTATGATAAACTGCCAAAAGGAAGTGGATAACATGGAATTTAACCAAACCAAAACCTTTGCCAATTTAAAAGCTGCCTACGCTGGGGAAAGCCAGGCCAGGGTAAAGTACGCTATTTACGCCAAGCAGGCGGAAAAACAAGGGTACAAACAAATCAGCTGCCTGTTTAACGAAACGGCAGAAAACGAACAAGCCCACGCCCGTGTATGGTTTACCTACCTGCGGGGCGGCACCATACCGGACACCTGCGGCGCCTTGGAGGATTCCGCCGGGGATGAACTGTTTGAACACAGCAAAATGTACCCCGATTTTGCAAAACAGGCCCGTGAGGAAGGCTTCGAGGACATTGCCGCCCGCTTTGAACTGGTTGCTAAGGTAGAGGCAGAGCACGAAAAACGGTTCCGTAAGCTGGCCGAGAACATGAAAACCCAAACCGTATTTAAAAGGGAAGCCCCTATTTTATGGATTTGCCAGGAATGCGGCCATGTCCACTTTGGCGCCCAAGCGCCGGAGCAATGTCCTATTTGCTCCTATCCCCAGGCCTACTTTAAAGAAAAAGCCCAAAATTATTAACGCCATGCCCTGCAAAAGCAGGGCATTTTTTTATTGCAAAGCAATAAAAAAATTGATGTGCAGGCAGATTTGGGCTATTCGCCCCAATCAATGCCCCAACCATCAAGCTTTTTCCATTCAAACATTTCCTTAAAGTCATTAAAACACCCCTCACAAACACAGCAGGATAAATCCGCAGGGACAAACCACCATTGATGAGGGGTATTCCGTACCGGTTCCCAGCAAAATTCACATCTCATTAACTGCGGCGCGTGCTTGCTGATTTCCTTGCCATCGGTTGGGTTTATGCAGGCCTTTCGCAAATGCTCTCTGGGGTCAGCCAACAACCTCCAATCATCTTTTTCTGCCATAATAGTTCCCCTTTTTACTTTTCTGTTCAACTTTTTAAGGTAGCCTGCCCGCCCTATTTTCCGCCTGCAATTTTTACTTTTCCTTGGGCAAGGATATCCATAGTTAGGGTGCGGCTGCCATTTTGCCGGAAAAAGGCGTTAAATACACCCTTTTGCCTGTCCACACTCATAATTTGCCCATAGCCGAACACCGCATGGTCAATATACATGCCGGGGCAAATAGCAAAGCTGCCGTCGGCCTGCTGCTGGGGCAAATCGTCCGCCAAGCGGCTGATAAACCGGGAGGGGAACACCTGGCTCCCGGCAGAACGGTTTACCTGGGGCACAATAAGGCGGCTGCGGGCCCTGGTGCAGGCCACATAAAACAGGCGGGCCTCCTCCTCCATGGCTTCCCCCCTGCCCTTTTTTAAATCCTCCGCCGCTGTGTGGGAGGGAAAAATATCCTCCACTGCGTCCAGCACCACCACAGTGTCAAACTCCAAGCCCTTGGCAGAATGGGCTGTAGTAAGGGTAAGGCGGCTTTCCATGCGTTTGCTGTGGGTCGTAATCACTTCATCCATTTCATCAATGCGGTTTAAAAATTCTTCCACGGTTTTTACCCGGGAGGCCAGGCTTTGCAGCACGCTGAGCTTGTGGGCCTGGTTGGAAAAGGAGGTGCCGCAGCTATACTCCAAAAAATCCCAATAGCCAATGGAATGTAAAATAACCTCCAGCCCTTTGGAGGGGTGGCTGCGCTTTAGGCTGTTAATTAAAGCGGCAATGTAGCGTACCCGGCCTGTATTAGCGTTTTCCCCTGCCTGTTCCAGGGCGCGGTCAAACCAGGTTTCCCCTTGGGCAAGGGGGGCTGTGTTTATAGAATACAACAGGTTCCGGCGCAAAAAGCCGCTGGTTTTATAAAAAATGCGGGAAAAAGCGCGCAGGTTATCCGGGTTAAAGCTTAAATCAAAAAAAGCTAAAATATCCCCCACCACATAATGGCTGCGAAGGGCCGTTTTGTGGTCCTTAATGGTAAAATCCACATCATTGCGTTCCAAAATATCTGCCAAAGGGATGGCGGAAAAATTATTGCGGTAAATAACCGCCATACTCCCTGGGGTTTTTAAGTAAGTATTGATAATTAGGCTATACTGTTGGGAACTCTCCGCTAAAACGGGAACCTCCACCGGCTGCCCCGCTGCCTTTTGGGTAAACATATTTTTTTCGTACCGGCTGCCGTTTTGGGAAATAAACACCCTGGCCCGTTCCACAATGCTGCCGCTGCTGCGGAAGTTCTCCTCCATTTTAAGCACCTGAGCCTGGGGATACAGCTTGGGAAACTCCAGCAAATGCTGGGGGTATGCCCCCCGAAAACGGTAGATGCTTTGGTCCTCGTCCCCCACCATAAACAGGTTATTCCTTGGCGCCGCCAGCAGCCGTATTAGCTGGTGCTGCAACTTGGAGGTATCCTGGGCTTCATCCAAGCAAATATAGGGGTACTTTGCCCGGAAATGGGCCAAAATATCCGGGTTTTTCCGCAAGGCCGTGTAGGCGTAACCGAGCATATCATCAAAATCCATAAGATTATGGCTTTTTTTATAGCTGCTGTAGTCCTGGTACAGCTGCCACAGGTTGTGAATATCCGTAGGCAGCTGGGCCGCCTCTTCCTTTGTAACCATAGCGTTTTTAATATAGCTTAGCCAGGAGCACAGCTCCTCCTCTACATCCTCCGCCAAAAATTCCTTGTTTACTTGGCTGTACAATTCCCGCAGAATTGCCGTGCGGGTAATCCCCTGGCTGCTTTCCAGCAAATTGGGCATTTGGCTGCCCTTTTTATTGCTGTACAGCCGCAGCACCTTGTAGCAAAAGGAATGTATAGTGGAAAAAACAGGTATTCCGGGGCTGACAGCGCCAAACAACGCCTTGTACCTTTCCTCCATATCCACTGCCCCCGCCTTGGAAAAGGTGATGGTTAAAATATTTTGGGCGGGTATGTTGCAGTGAATAACCATGTGGGCAATGCGGGAAACCATAACCGTTGTTTTACCAGCGCCGGGTACTGCAAGAAGAAGCACTGGACCTTCTATTTTGTCCAATGCTTCCCTTTGCTGGCTATGCAGCTCAATATGAAACTGTTCCTTTAAATACTGCGGTATTGACATTTCCATAAAAGCAGCTAAGCTCCTTACTAATTAAAAATTCCTAATTGCTCATGGCAGTGTTCAAAACAAATTGCCCTGCTACCCTATTTTTTAGGTAACTGGAAATGTTTTTGGGGCTTCTTTTCCTTTTTCGGCTCTTTAAACTGAATAATAGGGCTTTCCTCCGAAGCATAAGCGGCGGTTTGTGTGGCAAGGCCCCGTTTTTGCAGGCAGAATTCAGAAAAGCGGCGCACCAGGCTGTAAATAACAGCAAAGGTAGGCACACCAATAAGCATACCAACAAAACCAAACATTCCCCCAAAGAAGGTAACAGCAAAAATAACCCAAAAGGCGGAAAGGCCTGTGGAATCCCCTAAAATTTTGGGGCCAATAACGTTTCCGTCCAACTGCTGCAGCAACAGGATAAAAATGGCAAAATACAGGGCTTGCAGCGGGTTCACAATAAAAATAAGCAGGACACTTGGTATTGCCCCGATAAAGGGCCCAAAATATGGGATAACGTTGGTTACACCCACAATAACGCTGACCAGCATGGCATAGGGCATGTTTAAAACGGACATACCAACAAAACAGATAAGGCCAATAATACAGGAATCTAAAATTTTACCGGAAATAAATCCGCAGAAAATTTGGTTGCTGTCGTGGGCCAGGGTGAGAACCCCCCGGGCGAAATTTTCTGGGAAAAAGGCAAACAGCAGCTTTTTAATTTGGGCGGCAAAGGTTTCTTTGGAAAGCAGTGCATAAACAGAGATAATAAGCCCTACCGCCAAATCCATAATGCTTCCTGTAATTTTTAACGCCCAGGTAGCTACTAAAGGAACCCCCTGGGAAAGCAGTTCATAGCCTTTTTGGAAAATGGTTTCGGTAGAATTGCCAATAGTGCTTAATATTTGGCGGGTAACATCGTCGGTACCGTAACGGGCAATCAGGTCGTTCATCAGCTGATTCAGCGTTTGAATATAGGTAGGAATACTGATGGCAATACGGCGGATGCTGTCGCTGATTTGCGGAATAACAATAGCAAAAAACAGCGCCACTACCAGCAGGGCAAACAAAACGCTAAGCAGTACGGAAAGGCGCCGCCGGTTGCGCATTTGTACCTTATCCTTAAAAAGCATAGGAAAAAGGTCACATTCAAGCCAGTGAAGCACTGGGTTTAAAATGTAAGCAATTACGCCGCCGTAAATAAAGGGGGTTATCAGCTTTGTAACAAAGCCAAAGTACTTGCTTACGCCGTCTAAGTCGCTGACAAAATTAAAAAACAAAATGGATGCCGCTACAACCAAAAAGGCATAAACGGCAATGGTAGTATATTTGTGGTTCCAATCAATTTTCATAGGCTGCCCTCTCTTTTCTATATTTCTATTGTCTTCTCTTAAAAGGATTTAACGGAATAAAGAAAAGCAATACTACACCTGCTCCTCCTGCTGGGCGCAAAGCAGCAGCCATTCCTCGGTGTAGGCTTCATTGGCGTCCTTTATGGCTTCAATCTCCTGGCAAATGGCTTCTACCTTTTGGTAATCCGCCGCTATTTCCGGTTGGGCCATTTCTGCCGTAAGCTGCCGTATTTTTTCCTCGCCTTGGTCTATCAGTTCCTCCAGCTGGGCAATTCTTTTCTTGGCTGCAACCTGTTTTGCCCGGTCCTGCTTGGAACGGTAGTATTTTTGCACCCGTTCTTTTTCCTCTTCCGTTTTTTCTGCCGGTTTTTCCACTGGCTCCCGCCGGTGTTCCAGGTAATAGTCATACCTGCCATTGTAAATTTCCACGCCTGTGGGGGTCATTTCTACAATTTTAGTTGGAATTTTATTCAGCAGATAACGGTCGTGGGAAACCATAATTAAGGAGCCGGTAAC
>CAJTSZ010000099.1 GCA_910578755.1 uncultured Oscillospiraceae bacterium
AATTTTCCGCCACAAAATCGGCAAATTTACGGGACCAGCGGTTGTTGGGGTTGTAGTAAACATCGGTTCCCTGAAGCTGGCCGGCCAGGTGTTCCGGGGCTGCGTTGGAATGTAAGGCCACGTGAAGGTCATAGTTCCCAGCGTTGGATTCCTTAATTACCTGGGGCAGGGTCTGTGTGCTGGGGTCGTTTCTTGTAAACTGAATACCACTGGATATCATGTAGGGTTCCATGGCGTCGGCAATGAGGTTCATGTAATATTGTTCGTTGCCGCCGCCGTTGTACAGGTTGTATGGCTGCATGGAAGGGCTTAAATATACTTTAGGCATTGAAGGGGACCATCCTTTCTTCCCCCCCTTGCAGGGGGAGGGTAATATTGTAGAAATAAGGGTTAAACCATAGCAAGGGCGAGGGGGCCAGTATCATCTTATGTTGAATTGTGGGAAAAGGTGTCTAGCCCTGTAGAGATGGCCCGCGCGGGAAAGGAGGGAAAATAGATGAAAGCAACAAAAGCGTTCAGCATTGCAGGGTTGTGTACCGGTATTGTAGGGTTAGTCATTTCTGTAACATCGGTAACTTTTAGCCTGCTGGCATTTTTTCGGGGAAGTAAAAGATAAAGAAAGGGCACAGGCATTTTAAAAGGATAGAAAAAAGCAGTAAAGCGCCCGTATGTTGCTGCGGCAGCACAATTTTTTACGGCATAAAGCAAGAAACAGGGCGGAATTGGTTGCAACAGGCGCAAAAATTCACTATAATATTACGTGGAATTTGAATTGGGGGGAAAAGTATGAGCGCAGTTGGTTTTGATAATGAAAAGTATTTAAAAATGCAGTCGGAGCATATCTTAAAAAGGATTTCCCAGTTTGACAACAAGCTGTACCTGGAATTTGGCGGAAAGCTGTTTGACGACTTCCACGCTTCCCGTGTGCTGCCGGGCTTTGCGCCGGACAGCAAAATAAAAATGTTGATGCAGCTGAAGGACGACGCGGAAATTATTATTGTAATTAACGCTGCCGATATTGAAAAAAACAAGGTGCGGGGAGATTTAGGCATTACATACGACCAGGATGTACTGCGCTTAATTGACGCTTTCCGGGGCATTGGCCTTTATGTTGGCAGTGTGGTGCTTTCCCAGTATTCGGGACAAGCTGCCTGCAATGCCTTTAAAAGCCGCCTGACCAATTTGGGGGTAAAGGTGTATACCCACTACCCCATTGCAGGGTATCCGGCCAATATTCCGCTGATTGTCAGCGACGACGGCTATGGCAAAAACGAATACGTTGAAACTACCCACCCCCTGGTAGTGGTGACGGCGCCTGGCCCTGGAAGCGGAAAAATGGCCACGTGCCTTTCCCAGCTGTACCACGAGTACAAGCGGGGAGTAAAGGCGGGGTACGCAAAGTTTGAAACTTTTCCTATTTGGAACCTGCCCTTAAAGCATCCGGTAAATTTGGCCTATGAAGCTGCCACGGCAGATTTAAACGATTTGAATATGATTGACCCCTTCCATTTGGAGGCCTATGGGGAAACAGCGGTGAATTACAACAGGGATGTGGAAATTTTCCCTGTGCTCAACGCCATTTTTGAAAAAATTGCAGGGGAAAGCCCCTACAAATCCCCAACGGATATGGGTGTGAACATGGCGGGCAACTGTATTGTTGACGATGAAGTAACCCAAGAGGCCTCCCGGCAGGAAATTGTGCGCCGTTATTACCATATGCTCTGCGACCAGCGGCAGGGGAACGCCACCAGTGAAATGGTGTACAAAATAGAACTGCTGATGAAAAAAGCAGGGATTGGGCCGGAGATACGCCGCGTGGCCAAGGCCGCCATGGATCGGGCAGAGGAAACCGGAATGCCGGCAGCAGCCATTGAACTGCCTGACGGCAGAATTGTAACAGGGAAAACCTCCTCCTTGCTGGGGGCTTCCGCGGCGGCGCTGCTTAACGCCCTAAAGGCCCTGGGGGGCATTCAAAAGGAGATGCACCTAATTTCCCCCATTGTTATAGAGCCCATACAGGATTTAAAGGTGCACCACTTGGGCAACAATAACCCGCGGCTGCACACCGATGAAATTTTAATTGCCCTGGCCATTAGCGCGGCAACCAACCCAACGGCAGAGCTGGCAATGAAGCAGCTGGAGAAGCTGGCCGGCTGCGAGGCCCATTCTTCCGTTATCCTTTCCCAGGTGGATAATAATACCTTTAAAAAGTTAGGAGTAAACCTAACTTGCGAGCCCCAGTATCAAACGAAAAAGCTGTACCACAAGTAAGTTATAAAACCCCCCTGGCTGCGCCAGGGGGGTTTTTAGCGTCCCAAAATTCAGCCCAGCCCCAGGTAGGCCAGGCTTGTAATATTTTGAAGTTTATTGTATGATAACAAGGAAAGCATAATAAAAGAGAAAGAGGTGTAAAAATGACGGAAACAAAAAGCAGGGGCGGCCAGCTGGCAACCAATATGACAGTAGGCGACCCCAAAAAGCTGATCATCCTGTTTTCCATACCACTGCTAATTGGGAATATATTCCAGCAGCTGTATAACATGGTAGACAGCGTTGTGGTGGGCAACTATGTGGGCAAAATTGCTTTGGCGGCAGTAGGCAGCTGCTTTCCCATTATTTATTTGCTTAGCTCTATATTTATTGGGATAAGTACCGGTTCTACCATTATGATTTCCCAGTTTTACGGGGCCCAAAACCTGAAAGAAGTTAAGGAAACGGTGAACACGGTGTACACCTCCATGATGGTAGGCGCTATACCCTTAACCTTAGTTGGTATTCTGTGCAGCGGCTGGGTGTTACAGCTTACTCAGGTTCCGCCCGATACCTTTGACGCGGCCAGGACATACTTGGTCATTATTTTTGTTGGCTTAATTGGCAACCTGGGCTACAACGTAAATACCGGTATTATGCAGGGGTTAGGGGACAGTAAAACCCCCCTTATTTTTTTGGTGATTGCCTGTGCAATAAACATTGTGCTGGACCTGGTATTTGTTATTGTGTTCCACATGGGGGTTGCCGGTGTGGCTTTGGCCACCATTATTGCCCAGGCAGCTTCCTGGCTGTTTGGCATTGTGTACATCAATAAAAAGTATCCGTTTTTACATATACAGCCCTTTAAGCTTTCGTTCCATAAGGAACTGTTTACACAAACAATGCGCTTGGGCATCCCCTCCAGCATACAAAGCGCCCTGTTTTCCGTAGGCGTTTTGGCAATACAGTCCTTGGTAAACAGCGGCGGGTCTGACTTTATGGCAGGCTTTAATGGGGCTAACAAGCTGGATACCTTTGCTTTTATGCCCATTGACAGCTTTAGCCGCGCGGTTACTACCTATGTGGGCCAAAACATTGGCGCAGGCAAGCTGGACCGGGTAAAAAGCGGTACGCGGGCGGCGCTGGGTATGTCTGCCGTCGTAGCGGTTGCTTTAGGCGCCTTTGTTTTAGCCACCGGCCGCTATATGATGATGATGTTCAGCCAGGAACCGGCTGTAATAGACGCCGGTGTGGCTTACCTAAACCGCATACTGCCCTTTTACCTAATTTTAGCTGCGCTGTTTGTTTTAAACGGGGTAATGCGGGGCGCTGGGGAAACCCTGGTTCCTATGTTTTCCTCCATTATTTCCCTGTGGCTGGCCCGGGTGCCTGCGGCGTACATTTTAAACCACTTTTTTGGCAAGGAAAATATTTTTTACTGCTATGCCATTGGCTGGGTGTTTGGTGTAAGCATTAGCTTATATTTTTACTTAAAAGGGGATTGGAAAAACAAAGGGATTACTATGGCCTCCCAAAGGGAATAAGAGTATCATAAAATCAGGCCCCCCGAAACAGAGCCGGGGGGCCTAATTTTAATCCTCCTTGTTTGTCCCAACACTTGGGCAGTTTTGGCTGTGGCCTCAGCCGGAACAATTGGAGCAGCCGCCCCCGCTTTTCTTTTGGCGGCGCAGGGAAAGAATAACCCCTGCAACAGCGGCAGCAATAATGGCCAGCACCATAATATCTCCAGGATTCATAAAAATTCTCCTTTCTATTGCTTGATAAAGGATAACACGGTTTTTGGGGCTAAAATAACCGCTGACGGGCGTTAACCTCATAATACCATTAAATAAACAGGCTGCCTACTTGGAAAATAACAAAAGCAGCCAAGTAGGCGGCGGCGGTTTGGTAGCAGGCGGTAAGAACAGCATCCCGCCAGGAGCCCAGCTCCCGCTTGGAAGCGGCAAAAGCAGCCACACAGGGCATATAAAGCACGGTAAACACCAAAAAGGCGTAGGCGCTTAAAGGGGTAAAAACGGTGCTTAAAGCGGCAGCAAGCTGGGCGTCTGTGCCGGCCCCGGTAAGGATAGAAAGGGTGCTTACTACAGATTCCTTGGCGGTGACGCCGGTAATTAAGGCGGTGGAGGCGCGCCAATCGGAAAAGCCTACCGGGCCAAAAACAGGGGCAACGGCGGAGCCAATAGAGGCCAAAATGCTGTTGGAGCTATCGGCTACCTGGTTAAAGGTCCAGTCAAAGCTTTGGAGGAACCAAATGGCCATAGAGGCCAAAAAGATAATGGTAAAGGCCTTTTTAATAAAGTCCTTGGCTTTTTCCCACATGTGCAGCAACACGCTTTTGGCGGCGGGGACGCGGTAAGCAGGCAGTTCCATAACAAAGGGCACAGGGTTGCCCTGAAATACCGTGCTTTTCAGCAGCAGGCCGGAAGCAATGGCAACCAGAATGCCAATAACATAAATGCTCACCATAACCAGCGCGGTGCTGTGGGGGAAAAATGCCATAGTAATCATACCATAAATAGGCAGCTTGGCGCTGCAGGACATAAACGGGGTAAGAACAATGGTCATTTTGCGGTCCCGTTCGCTGGAAAGGGTGCGGGTGGCCATAATGGCGGGAACACTGCACCCAAACCCAATAAGCATGGGAACAAAGGAACGGCCGGAAAGCCCAATTTTCCGCAGCAGCTTATCCATAACAAAAGCGACCCTGGCCATGTAGCCGCTGTCCTCCAGCAGGGAAAGGAAGAAAAACAGCAGGACAATAACGGGCAGGAAAGAAAGCACGCTGCCAATACCTGCGGCAATGCCGTCAATTACAAGGGACTGCAGCCATTGGCTAACACCGGCGTTGGCCATAAACGCGGCCAAAGAATCTGTGCCAAGGGTAATCAGCTGGTCCAGCAGGTCCTGCAGGCGGGCGCCTAATACGCTGAAGGTAATCCAAAAAATAAAAAGCATAATTCCCAAAAAAATGGGAATCCCCAAATACTTGTGAGTGAGCCAGCGGTCTATTTTTTCCGAACGGATTTGCTCGTGGGTTTCCTGCTTTTTCATTACAGTGCCGCGGCATATTTTTTCAATAAAGGCGTACCGCATATCGGCAAGGGCGGCTTCCCGGTCCATACCAATTTCTTTTTCCATATCGGCTACAATGTGGTCAATAATATGTAGCTCATCCGCGGTTAATTTTAAGGCTTGGGTGATGGCCTCGTCCCCCTCTACCAGCTTAGTTGCGGCAAAGCGTGTGGGGTAGCCGGCGGCTTGGGCGTGGTCTTCTACAATGTGGCCAATGGCATGGATTGCCCTGTGTACCTCCCCGGAACAAAAATCCATTTTAGCAACAGGGTAAGCTCCCTTGGCAACTTGCAGGGCAGCGGCGACTAAATCGTCAATACCCTGGTTTTTGCTGGCAGAAATAGGTATAATAGGCACGCCAAGCTGGTTGGAAAGCTGCCTTACATGAATAGTATTGCCGCTGGCGCGCACTTCATCCATCATATTTAAGGCAATAACCATAGGCAGCCCAAGTTCCATAAGCTGCAGGGAAAGGTAGAGGTTGCGTTCAATATTGGTAGCGTCCACAATATTAATAATGGCCTGAGGGTGGTTCTGCAAAATAAAGTCCCGGGTAACAACCTCCTCGGCAGTATAAGGGGAAAGGGAGTAGATGCCGGGGAGGTCCACAATAACGCAGTCCTTGTGGTTTTTAATTACGCCTTCTTTTTTTTCCACCGTGACGCCGGGGAAGTTGCCCACATGCTGGTTGCTGCCAGTAAGGCGGTTAAATAAAGTGGTTTTCCCGCAATTTTGGTTGCCAGCTAAAGCAAAAAGGATGCTCATTCTTTTGTGTCCTCCTTAATTTCAATTTTTGCAGCCTCCTCCTGGCGAATAGTTAAAACGTAGCTGCGAAGGAAAAGCTCAATAGGGTCCCCCAGCGGGGCAACCTTGCGCACAGTAACCTTAGTGCGGGGCGTAAGGCCCATATCCAACAAGCGGCGGCGCAGTACGCCTTGGCCGCCAATAGAGGTAATAATACCACTGTCCCCAGGTTTCAGCTGGTCCAATGTCATAAAAATTCACCCAATCTGCCGCTTCGCCTCGGCTGATATTTAGAACCCATGTTCACAACCATAGAACGCGCTTTGGCAGCTCTTTTACTGCCTTGCCGTACCGTGTTGCGGCAAAATTTGCCTTGGCTGGCAGCATGCCGTGTATACAGGCTCTTAAAATTTTACCTGCTGGGCGAAGCACCAAAAAAACAGCAGGAGTTAAATTGTTAACCTGTGCTAACATTAAGGAAAGAAAAAAAGGAACCATAGTTAGCTTCCGCTTACATTTTAACCGCGGAGGAAGGGTTTGTCAATAGGGGAACAAAAATTTTTGCAGGGCCCATTTTTCTTTTGGAAGTGTTCAAACGCTTCCAAGCCTGTCTGTGCAGCCCGCACCCGCGCCTCTACTAACGGGGCCTCTTTTGTTTGATAAAGAAAAAGAAGAAAGACACAGCAACTCAGCGGGGTTACCTGCTGAATAAGCAGCAAGTTCGTTTTACGAACTTGTGATAATTCCTGCCTTTTAACAAGTTTGGCAAGTTTGGCAAGTTTGCCAAAGGCAAACTTGTAGCCCTTCACTGAAGGGCGTGTTGCGCAAACAATAGTTGCCTCCTTTTGGTGAAGGGCACAAATCAAATAACGGGTATCCGTAGGGCGGGGCCCTCGGCGTTTTTCTTCCCCTATTCTTTTGACGCCAAAAGAATAGGGCGCGGGTTCGGGCGGCGTAAGCCCGCTGGTAAAAACTTGAAAGTGGCTGCACACTTCCAAAAAGCAAAACCTTACAGAGGCACTCCACTGTAAGGTTTCGCCCTGTTTTGTGAGGAAATCCATACTTTTTGGTGTTTTTATAAAAAAAGCGGCCATTTCCCAACTCCCCACCCCGCAATTCAGCCCCGTTTTGTGAGGTTTTTCGAGGTTTTCACACAGTTTTGCGTTTGGAACCGTTCAGGCGGGCCTTATATTTTGTAAGCGGGGCTCTGCCAAAGGATGTCCCCTTCCTTGATGGTGGCCAGCACCTCTATACTCCCCAACTCCTGGGGGGGAAGGGCAAGGGGGT
>CAJTSZ010000100.1 GCA_910578755.1 uncultured Oscillospiraceae bacterium
CCTGAAGCTGCGGGGGCTGCCCCCCAAGCAGTGCCAGGAGCAGTGGATTCTGCAAAACCCCCAGGTGTGGCAGCAGCTGGCAAAGGAATTTATGGATGCAGGCAGCCGCATGGTGTATACTCCCACGGCTATGGCCAACCGGGACGGATTAAATCATTTTGGTTTGGGGAACCAAACAGCGGAAATCAATTATGAGCTGGCCCGCTTAACAGTACAAACGGCCAGGGAGGCAAAAAACCATGTTTTGGTGGCCGGCTGCATTGCCCCGCTGGAAATACAGGCGGAACCCTTTGGGGAAACCCCCTTTATGGATATTGTCAATATCTATGCGGAGCAGGCCTTCGCCTTAAAAAAGGGCGGGGTGGACCTGCTGGTAGCGGATACCATGACAAGCCTTTCCCAATGCCGCGCCGCCATTTTAGGCTGCCGCCAAACAAAGCTGCCCCTAATGGTTACTTTAAATGTGGAGCACGACGGGGAAACCAGCTTGGGCTGCGACCTGGTTTCGGCGCTGATTGTATGCCAGTCCTTGGGGGCGGCGGCTTTTGGTTTATCCTGTAGCGACCAGCCCCGCAGTATTTACGGCCATTTGGAGGAAATTGCCCCCTATGCCTCTATCCCCCTTATTGCCAAGCCGGACGCAGGCGTCAGCTTTGATAGCCTGCTCCCCCCCCGGCAAATGGCAAAGGATATGGTGGGCCTGTGGGAGCGCGGCGCGGTAATTACCGGGGGCTGCTGCTATACCACCCCTGCCCATATTGCCGCCATAAAAACGGAGATGGATCAGTTCCCTTTCCATTCGGTACACCTGCGGCTGGATACAAACGCCATTTTAATAGCGGGGGAAACAGAACCCTACTTTTTGGACGAGTTTTTTGAGCAGTCGGCCCCAATTATTTGTAGCATGGATATGTCCGACCAGCTGCTGGAGGCGGAAAGCTCCGGCGCGGATGTTATTACCATACAGGTGGATACAGGTGACGATGCTTACCGCTTTGCCCTAAACGCCCATATGCTCCACTTGCCGGTGTC
The DNA here is from genome assembly GCA_910578755.1 of uncultured Oscillospiraceae bacterium. Classification (GTDB taxonomy): domain Bacteria; phylum Bacillota; class Clostridia; order Oscillospirales; family Ruminococcaceae; genus Negativibacillus. The sequence continues at coordinate 1,033 of CAJTSZ010000100.1, forward strand.
CTTTTTGTCCGACAACGAGGAAGCGTTGGAAATGGCCTTGCTTATGTACCCCGGCCGCGCCTTTGTAGATTCCCGTTCCTTAATAGAGGAAGAAGCCTTAAAAACCATAGCCGAAGGTTATGGGGCAATTATACGGTAAAACAACCCCCGCCGGCAGCGGGGGTTGTTTTACTGTATTCCATGGAAACAGCGGGGCAAGGCATTTTAGAAAGATGTTGGGAAGCAGTTTGTAGATGAATATGTTAAAGCCAAAAACCGCCTTGCCCCACCCTATAAGAATACTATGAAAACCGGATGTTGTCAATTTTAAATATCTTTATGATAATGCAATATCATTTTACCCATAATACCATAAGGAAGGGGGATAAAAATGATAGCAGATAGAATTAAAACCATCCGGGAAAGAAACAATATGACCCAGTCAGAATTGGCAAAGTATTTAGGTATTACCCGTTCCAGTGTGAATGCCTGGGAACTGGGTATTTCCGTGCCCTCTACCCAGTATATTGTGGAACTTTCCCAGCTGTTTAAGGTTTCTACCGATTATTTGCTCAATGTGGACAGTACGGCAACGCTGAACATTTCCGGCCTCCACGAAAAGGATGTTGAAATTTTGTATCAGCTTACAAACCGTTTCCGGGAACTAAACCAGTAATGCCCAGCCCGCCCGCCTGCTTCTAAAGAAGCAGGCGGATATAGCCGCGGCCGTTAAGGAATTGCAGTAAAAGTATAACAACAGGGGCGGCAAAAAGGCCCCATATGCCAAACAGCTTCATGCCGGCGTACATTCCAACCAAAGTGACCAAAGGGGGCAGGCCAATGGAATCCCCTACAATTTTAGGCTCCAAAAGGTTGCGCACAACGGCAATAATGGCGTATAAAATCAACAGCCCAACGCCAAGGGGCAGGTTTTGGCGGAGAATTTCAAAAATGCCCCAGGGTACCAGCAATATGCCGGTGCCAATAAAGGGCAAAAAGTCCAGCAGGGCAAAAACCGCAGCCAGCAGGGCCCAGTCCTCCACCCGCAGCAGGTAAAAGCCAATGGCAAGCTGAATAAAGGTCAATGCCAGCAGTATTAGGTAGGCCCTGGCCATGCGCAGTATGGTTCCCAGTAAAAAGGCTTTGCATTCTAAAAGAATTTGCTGCCAGCGGGGGGGAAGCTGGCGCAGCAGAAACCTAGCCACATGGTTATAATCCACAGAAATAAAAACAGAGCAAACAACGGAAAAGCCAATAGTAAGCAGGAAAAAGGGAATTTTTCCCGCAAAAACAGTGGCCTTTGCCACCATGGCCCCAGAAAGGCTGGTTAGCCCGGAGGAAAAATCCGCAGCAGCGGATTGTACCTTGGTGGCAATGGCGCTGGCGGTGCGGGGGGGTAAATCCGTAAGCAGGCCGGTAAAGCGCAGGGAAACATCGTGGACTAAGGGCTGTACGTTTTCCGCATACATAACCGGCAGGGCAGTAACAAGGCTTTGCAGCTGCTGCCACAGCAGGCTGGCTAAGCCCCACAACAGGGCCCCAAGGGCCAGGTAAAATACAAGAATTATGGTAAAAGCCACGCTTTTTCGCCTGAGCCGCAGGTGCTTGGCTAAAAACAGGGTCACCGGCCGCAAAAGGAAAGCAATGGCCAACCCCAGCCAAAAAGGTAGGGTTGCCGGCACAATAAATTGAAAAAACAGCAGCCCCCATAAAGCAATGGCGGCCAGGAACATGGTTTGTATAATAAAATGTTGTTTGTACTGGTCGTTCACAGGCGGAACTCCTTTCGGCGGGCGGTAAAGTGAAAAGAAAAGGCTTATTACAATAGTATGGCCAAAGGGTGAAAAAATATTGCCTGTTTTGGGTAAAAAGTATTACAGAATGGGGCTACATTGTTTTGGAAGTGTGTAGGTACTTCCAGGCCTGTGCTGCTGGGGCTTTCAGCCCCCTCCTTTGGGCAGACCAGCTGTTGTGCAGTACAGCGAACTTATAATATGGCCATGTTCCCATGCAAAGCACGGGAACGGCCTATTATAATGGAGCGCTGTACAAACACCGGTTGCCGCCTTTCATTGAGTGGCACAGTCAAATAAGCAGGGGCTTGGGGGCGGAGCGCCCCAAAGAGAGCCTGGGCCGGAGGGTCCCTAAGGGGGTGTGGGGTGGAAAGCCCCAAAAAGGCCCTGCTAGAATATCCACTTTTTTTGTTTAAAGCAATAAAAAAACCTTGTTTCTCTATTTACTGCATATTATAATAGTATTAACCAGACAAGTGTATTTTGGAAGCGGACGGAAAACCCTACCGTAAGGAGCCAAAACAAAAGCGCCCGGCAGCGCCGTATTGCCAAACAGTAACGAAAGCAAAAAGGAAAGCGGCGCTGCCGAATGTCAAGTGCAGCGGCGAAAGGAGACTTTGTTATGGAAGAAAAGAAATACTTCTTAATTGAAGAGGACGCCGTACCAGAGGTGTTTCATAAAGTAATGGAGGCAAAACGGTACCTGGCTACGGGGAAAGCAAAAAATTCTTCCTACGCAGCCAAAATGGCGCAGCTTTCACGCAGCGCCTTTTACAAATATAAGGACAAAATTATGGAGTACCGCTTGGCGGATAATAATGTAATTACCTTGTTTTTCTCTTTAGAGGATTTACCAGGCGTTCTCTCTTCGGTTATTAACAAATTGTATGAATGTGGTGCAAATATACTTACAGTGAACCAAAATATTCCTTCCGATGGAGTGGCTTCTGTAACAATTTCCCTGCGGACTTCTGAAATTACCATGGCAGAGCCGCAGCTGTTGGAGCATTTGCGCCAATGCGCCGGCGTGGTTCGCATTAACAAGCTGTCCTAAGCCGCCCCGCTGTGCAGGGTGGCCTACAGTAAAGGCAGTGGAAATCCCCGCTGAATGGCGGTTTCTTTTTTATAATTCTTTTAATGGAAAGGAATTATGGTCAAGGTATGGGGCAGCCCCAAAAAAGGGAAGGGCTTTTAAGCTGTCTCACGCCTTCAAAAATATGCGGCTGGGCAAACCCCATAAAATCAATTTAGGTAAAAGGAAGAAGCCAGCCCTTAAGCGGGTATTTTGTTAAAAGGCAGAATCTCCAAAATTGGAATAAAGGGAAAACAGTACGCCCCTGCTAAGGGGCGTACTGTTTCAAAGGGCAAAAGGCCTGTAAAAAGAAGGAGAATATTCAGTGAAACAGATAGCAGTATTGGGCTACGGCGTGGTTGGTTCCGGCGTGGTGGAAGTGTTGGAAAAGAACAGTGAAAATATTGGCCGTAAGGCAGGGGACCAACTAAAGGTAAAATATATTTTGGTGCGCCGCAGCTTTTTGGGCGACCCTAACGAGGAAAAAATGGTGCAGGATTTTAACACCATTGTAAATGACCCGGAGGTGGCCGTGGTTGTGGAAGCCATGGGCGGCATTGAACCAGCCTTTTCCTATGTAAAAGCAAGCTTGGAACAGGGAAAAAGCGTGGTTACCTCCAACAAGGAGCTGGTGGCTGAAAAAGGGGCCCAGCTGCTGGGCATTGCCCGGGAACACCACGTAAACTTTTTGTTTGAAGCCAGCGTAGGCGGGGGTATACCTATTATACGCCCCCTGCACCAATGCCTTGCCGCCAACGAAATAGATAAAATAGAGGGTATCCTAAACGGGACAACCAACTTTATTTTAACTAAAATGATAAAAGAGGGTATGGGTTTTCACCAGGCATTGTCCATAGCCAAAGAGCTGGGTTATGCAGAAAGCGACCCTACTGCCGATGTGGAAGGGCTGGATGCTTGCCGTAAAATTTGCATTTTGGCCTCTATCGCCTATGGAAAACACATCTACCCCCGGTATGTGCACACCGAGGGCATTACAAAGCTTACAGGGGAGGATGTGGAGTATGCCCAGGAATGGGGCGGCGTTTTAAAGCTCATAGGCCAGTTTATCCGCAGGGAAGAAGGGGCCTCCATTTTAACAGCACCCCGCCTGGTGCCCTTGGAAAGCCAGCTTGCCACGGTGGATGATGTATTTAACGGCATTTTGGTGCAGGGGGACGCCACCGGGGATGTGGTGTTCTATGGCAAGGGCGCGGGCAAGCTGCCAACAGCCTCCGCGGTGGTGGCCGATGTCATAGACTGCGCCAAACGGCGGGATACGGTAAAAACCCTTTATTGGGAGGACTGCCAGGAAAATATCGTCTGCGATTATATGGAGGAACCAGTGCGGGCATACCTGCGCTTTCAGGGCGTCCCAGGCAGGGAGCTGGTGCTGGAAACCTTTCAGGGCTGCCAGGAACTGCGGCGCAGCCAGCAGCCAAAGACGGAAACCGCCCTGGTCACCCCAATGATGAAAGAAAAAGAAATTTGGGAAAAAATAGAATTTTTAAAAGAAAAGGGTGCCTGCCTGCTGGGAATGGTCCGGGTGCTGGAAAACAACTGATTTTTCTTTTGAAGTCCCGCAGAAAGAGAACGGGCCAAAGGGCGCCAAAATACATATAATACTGGTAGTGCCATTCATTGGCAAGGAAACAGAAATAAGCTGGGCATACGCCCGGCTAAAGCAGTTTACTATATTGCTCCAGCTGCAAACAAGTACCAGGCAGTAGCAGCTGTGGGTTTAACGTCCAAAGGAGCCTCCTCCCAAGGCTGTTTTAGCTCAAAGCAGCCTTGGCCTTTGTCCATGGATGGCAGGCAGCCGTACAGGCAAAAATTCTTATTTATAAAATAAATTACAGTAAAGCAGCTGCGGAAAAAACAAAAGAAGCAAAAAATAGGGAATTTCCTCTTGCAGGAGTGGGTGCGCTGGTATATAATCATGAAAATAACCAAGAAATTGGGGGTAAGGCAGATGAGTTTAATTGTTCAAAAGTTCGGGGGCACCTCGGTAAAGGACGCCCAGCGGATTTTTAATGTGGCTAAAATTATTACAGATACATACGCCCAAGGGAACAGCGTGGTAGCGGTGGTTTCAGCCCAGGGGGACACTACGGACGACCTAATTGCAAAAGCAAACGAGATCAACAAAAGCGGTTCCAGCCGTGAAATGGACGTACTGCTTTCCAGCGGGGAGCAAATTTCCATGTCCCTGCTGGCTATGGCTGTAGAAAGCATGGGGTTTCCGGTTATTTCCCTTACAGGGTGGCAGGCAGGCTTTTTAACCCAGTCCACCCATCAAAATGCAAGAATTAAAAAAATCAATACCGAACGGCTGCAAAACGAGCTGGATAAACGGAATATCGTCATTGTTGCCGGCTTCCAGGGCATTAACCGGTACGACGATATTACCACCCTGGGCCGCGGCGGTTCCGACACCAGTGCTGTAGCCATTGCCGCGGCAATGAAGGCGGACCTGTGCCAAATTTATACGGACGTGGATGGCGTTTATACCGCCGACCCCCGTATTGTTCCCACAGCAAGGAAGCTGGATGAAATTACTTATGACGAAATGCTGGAGCTGGCTTCCCTTGGGGCCAATGTGCTCCATAACCGTTCGGTAGAAATGGCCAAAAAATACAATGTAAAAATGGAAGTTCTGTCCAGCCTTACAAAGGCGCCCGGTACAGAAATTAAGGAGGTTGCAAAAGTGGAAAAAATGCTTATTAAAGGTGTTGCAAGGGACAACGATGTCACACGGCTTTCTATCATAGGTGTGCCGGATTACCCGGGCATTGCCTTTAAAGTGTTTTCCACCCTTGCGTCTGAAAAAATAAATGTGGATATTATTTTGCAGTCCATTGGCCGCAATGGCAGAAAGGATATCAGCTTTACTGTTTGCCGCGCCCACAAAGGCCAGGCCATGCGTATTTTGGAGGATATTAAAGAAAGTGTAGGCGCAGAGGAAATTACTTGTGACGATAATGTTTCCAAAGTTTCCGTTGTCGGGGCAGGAATGCAGTCCAACCCCGGCGTGGCTGCCACCATGTTCCAAGCCCTGGGCGATGCAAACATTAACATCAGCATGATTTCTACCAGTGAAATTAAAATTTCTGTTTTAATCCATTTGGATGATTCAGAACGGGCTATGCGGGTGATTCATGACGCCTTTGAACTGCACTAACAAGCGCTAAACCAAAACCCCCTCCGGCTTCAGCCGGAGGGGGTTTTTTTGAAGTTAGCAGTTTCTATAGCTTATGGTAGGGATGTTCTGTCCCCATACCCTGGCCATCAAAATATAATAACCGCTTTGTGGTTATTATACCATGAACACAACGTGTGAAATGGTATAATTGGCCATGGGGCAGT
>CAJTSZ010000101.1 GCA_910578755.1 uncultured Oscillospiraceae bacterium
CAACCCTATTGTAAAACAGATGTTTTCCCCTATTTATTATGGGACTGAGTTGCAGAACCTTAGTTGACAAATTTTTCTATATAGAACAGCTTTGAAGGAGGATGTTTATGAATATTTTAATTTTAACCGGTAAATTTGGAATGGGCCATTATGCGGCGGCAAACGCTTTGGCCCGCAATATTGAAAACAACATTCCTGGGGCAAAAATTACTACTGTGGATTTATTTGAATACGCCATGCCGGAGTACGCCCCTTTGGTTTATAAATCCTTTGAACTTTTAGTAAGTAAAATTAGCGGTGTATACAATATGTTTTACAAATTAGGTGAAAAAGGCGGGCCGGACCCTGCCCTGTTTTTGCCGGAACATTTTCTGCCCAAAATACAAGCCCTGCTTTGCCAGTACCAGCCCCACGTTATTGTTTCCACGCTCCCCATTTCCTCGCAGGTAATATCCATGTACAAAAAAAGCACTGGTTCCACAGTGCCGTTGGTAACCTGTATTACAGACATTAGCACCCACCCGGAATGGATTAACCCTGGTACCAACTACTATTTAGTGGCATCCAACACGGTGCGCAATACGCTGATTTCCACAGGGATAGAACCGCATCAAATTTTAGTATACGGTATTCCGGTAAGGCCGTCCTTTTTAAACCGCTGCTCCTACTGCTGTTCTACAGCAAGGCATTTGCTTATTATGGGTGGGGGCCTGGGCCTTTTACCTAAAGAAAGCTCTTTTTATGAAAGGCTGAACAGCTTACCCGGCATTAAAACCACAATTATAACCGGCAACAACCAACGGCTGTACGAAAAGCTTTACGGCCTTTATGAAAATATTGAAGTGGTAGGTTATGTTGACTGTGTGGCGGAATATATGCACAAGGCAGATTTAATTTTATCCAAGCCCGGCGGCATTACCTTGTTTGAGGCAATTTACTCCCGCCTGCCCTTTCTGTGTTTTCCTCCCTTTTTACAGCAGGAGATACATAACAGCCAGTTTATACAGGCCCAGGGGATTGGGTGTGTCCTGCAAAAAAACCAGGATATTCTTACAGAGGTACAGCGGTTGATTTATAACGACCAAGCCCTGGAGTTTATGCGGGAAAATATGGATTTACTGTACGATTCCTTTGATTGTACTGGGTTCCACCGCATTTTATTAAAATTGTGCGCCCCGGCCCTGTGTGCATAAGGAGGAATTTCTATGAAATCCTCCCGCCATTTGGGCAGCGCCCTGCTGTTCCTTTTACTGGTTGCCCTTACTGCCTGCTGGTTGCTGCGAAGTGTGGACCTTCCTTCTGTTTTAACCGCTTTACACCAAACAAAAAAGGGTTATATTTTAGCGGCCGCTGGTATGATGGTGCTTTTTACTGCCGGCGAGGCACTAAAAATGCGCTTTGCCTTTGATATGCTGGGCCAAAAAATAAGTTATTGGAAATGTATTTCTTTTTCCCTTGTGGGCTTTTATTTTAATGCTGTTACCCCTTCCGCTTCCGGAGGGCAGCCAGCGCAGCTGTACTACATGAAAAAGGATGGCATTCAAATTTCCCATTCCACCCTGGCACTGCTTATTTTGGCTTTGGTTCACCTGCTGGTAATGGTAACTTACAGCCTGCTGATGTTTTTAGCCTGCCGTTCCTTTATTATGCAGCATTTGGGAGCAATGACCCCTCTGTTTTTGTTTGGTGTAATATTTAATTTAGCCATTTTCTTTTTCATTTTATTTGTTATTTTCTCCCCCGGTGCGGCCCAACGCTGCGCCATGGCGGTTTTGCGTTTTTTACAAAGGCTGCGTTTGGTAAAAAACGGCCGCAAGGTGCAGGAAAAGCTGAGGCAGCAAATAAAAGAATACCAGGACAGCGCTCTCCTCTTAAAAAAACGCCCCTTTGGCTTTTGCTCCGTTTCTGTTATTACCGTGCTGCAAAGTACAGCCTCCTTTTTGGTCCCCTATTTTATTTACAAAGGGTTTAGCCTTTCCGGTTTTTCTATTTTGGAAATGATAGCTGTACAGGCGGTACTAAATATTTCTGTTTCTTCCCTGCCTTTGCCTGGGGCAGTTGGCGCTTCGGAAAATGGTTTTTTACTGCTGTTCCGCACGTTTTTTGGGGCCCAGCTTATTTTCCCTGCAATGCTTCTTTGCCGGGGGATTAACTTTTATGCCCTGCTGGTATTTAGCGGTATTGGTTCCTTATTTTTCTATTACTATTTGCACTGGCATAAACAGGCTGCAAATTCATAAAACAGCAGCGCCCTGCCAAAGTTGTTTTTGGCAGGGCGCTGTTCTTTTGCAGATAGCAAACCTCTGGCTGTGCCGAAAGGTTTTTATGTTTATTTTAAAAAAAGCGAAACCTATGCAGCTCCTGCTGGGATGCAGACGGTTTTTGTTCCTCCTTTTTTTCCTGGGCCTTAGTTGGCTCCGTTTTTCCCTCTTGCTTTACATTTGGCCCTACGGGCTGGGCTTCCCCTTCCTGCGCTGTGCTCATGGCCTTTTGGGCAGCTTCCTTGGAGGTGCCAATTTCCTTTTCAATGCCGTCAAAGTGGTTGTTAAGCAGTTCAATAGACTGGTTCATTTTGCTGCGCAGTGAAATAAATTCTTCCTTCATAGTATCAATTTTAGTGACGATACTGGAAATCACCTGGTCTGTTTCACTGGTAATTTGCACTGCCTTACGGTTCGCTTCCTCTACAATGTGTTTTGCATCCTGCTTTGCTTCTAAGATAACCGCGCCAATAGAAGCGGCGGCTTCATCGTATTTTTTGCTTTTATTTTCCACGTTATCTGCCCGGGACTTGATAATGCGGTTCTGCTCTTTTTGAATTTGCAGTTCCCTTTCTTTTGTTTCCAACTGGCGTTTTTGCGCGGCAGAATCCTCCTTCAGGGTGGAAATTTCTGCGGCAAGCTTCTGGTTTTTCTGCTGTTCTGCAGCCAGCTTTTCTGTTTCCAGGGAGATAGTTTTGTTTACCGCTGCCAGTTCTTTTTCCATTTCGTTTCGTCTTTCCTCGGCAGCCTTTGCTTTCTCCTCCAGTTCCTGGTTGGCGCGGGAAAGTTCCTCCACCTTGGCTTGCAGCTCCTGCTGCTTTTTGCTTGCCTCTTGGCTCATTTCATCTATATATTGCAATACGGCTGTTTTTTCAAAACCATTGATGCTGCTTTTAAAAATTGCTTGTTTTTCCATATATACCCCTCTTTATCTTTCAATATTACAGTGGATTCTCCTGTGGGTTTTCCTATTTGCTATGAATATTCTATTGATGAGTATACCATTATCCCTATACAAAAGCAACTAAAAAGCAGGCAAAGACTCTCCCTGCCTGCTTTTTGTTTGCTAAAACCGCAAACGCCCAATATTCGTATCGCTTAAAAAAGTAGAAAAGTTATACATAATAAAAATATCATCAAAGGTGTTTTCTGTCAAAATTTGGCTCATTTTTTGGGGAACTGCCCGCAGGTCCACCACCCAAATTTCGTCATAATTATAGGTTAGGAAAGGAATCATACTGTTTGCGTAGGAATCTTTTACCAGCAGCAGCCGGCGGGGAGCCTCCCCCTTATTCAAATTATTTTCACTTTCCACAATGGCAAGGCCAGGGTTGCCCCACATAAAGGCGGCGTATTTATCCCTTGTATCAAATTTATCCGTATTGTACAGGGTGTTTACAGAGAGCATAGGAATCCCTTGAAATTCTGTTTGTTCCCCTTTAGCCATAAGTTTTTTATCCTGGGTATCCGCCGCAAATTGGAAGCTTTTTACCGGCACATTGTACCAGTGGATTTCGTCGGCCTTTTGTCCGGGGCGCCGCGCCTTAGAGTAATAGGTTCCATAAAAATCTTCCTCCGTTTCATAGGAAAGGCGGCTCAGGTCTACCGGTGTAAGGCCCTTTTCCTGGCAGTACTGCACATAGGCATAATAGGCCCCAAGGGTTGTCCAGTGGTGGTCCGTTTTATAATAAATTTCTTCTGTATTATGGGCGCGGAGGGTGTTGATGAAATTTAAAAAGGTCACATTCTCCCCTGCGTTGATTTGCTGGTACAGGGCGGGTATCATTTCCTCTTGGTTTGGGCTGTTCATACCAGTTGGAACGTACTGCTGAACAACTGCGTAGGAATTGGGCGCCAGAGCAAAGGTCATGGGCAAGTTGTACATTTCAAAAAATTCCTTTGCAAAGCGGATATTGTTGTTCACCCTTTTTTCATCCACTACATTGCTGCCTGCGCCAGGGCCTGGGTTTGGAGAAATTTGCAGTTTTTCAAACAGATAACCGTTTTTCCCATACACAATGCCGTTATTTTCAATTTTACCCAAGGCGGCCTCTGTTTGGGCTTTGAGGGAAATCCACTGGTCACGGCCTGCAAATTGGTCGTTAATATAGGTTTCGTAGGCTGTGCCAAAGGAAGAATCGAAAAAGGAGGTTACAGTAAGTTCCGGCTTTTGCTGCAGCTTGCGGTTTTCAAAAGAAGAGGTCACTTTATCCGGTGTAACGGCATCTGCCACTGCAAAACCCATAATAAACAAAGCAAACAGCAGCAAGGTTGGGTAATTTAAAATGCGTTTCATGGCCATCCTCCTTAAAAATTAAAATACAAAAATGGATTATAGGTAGAATCTACCAAATAAGCTACAGAAATAACCGCTACCACCATTAAAAAACCTGCCTTCAGCCATTGGATACTCCCCCATTTTTCGTACATTTTTTTCAGCACAGGGGTGGAACAGATGACAGCCAGTATAAAGGTGATGCCATAGTTTTGCAGGTAATACAGCCAATCGCCTCCCCATTGGAAGGCAAACATTTTGCTAAACAGCCCTTTCAGTTCCTCCATGCCGGAAACGGCAAAAATTGCCCAGCTAACAATTACAATGCTTAAGGTGTACACTCTGGAAAGCACCTGGCTTTTATCCAGATATTGTTTGAGGAACCTTTTTTCTATTACCAAAAATGTAAAGAAATAAAGGCCCCACAAAATAAAATTCCAGTTGGCGCCGTGCCAAAAACCGGTGAGGAACCAAACTACAAACATATTAAAGATGTGGCGGGCAGGCTTTACCCGGTTGCCCCCCATGGGGATATACACATATTCCCGGAACCAGGAGCCCAGGGTCATATGCCAGCGGCGCCAAAATTCTGTAATGCTGCGGGAAATATAGGGGTAATTAAAGTTTTGCGGGAACTGGAAGCCCAGCATTTTGCCTAAGCCAATGGCCATAAGGGAATAGCCGCTGAAATCAAAATAAATTTGCAGGGAAAAGGCCAAAACCCCAAGCCAGGCTAAGGGTGTGGAAACATTTGCAAAGCCCAGCATTTGCACCTCTGTCCACAGGGAGCCAATATTGTTTGCAATAAGCACCTTACTGCCTAAGCCCATAATAAACAGGCGGACGCCGTCATCAATTTGGGCAAGGGTGATTTCCCGGTACTTTAATTCCCGGCTGACATCGGCATAAGTAACAATGGGGCCTGCAATTAACTGAGGGAACATGACCACATAGGCGCCAAAGTTAATAATGTTGTCCTCCGCCTCCACCTTGCCCCGGTACACATCAATAGAATAGGACATGGTTTGGAAGGTATAGAAGCTGATGCCCAAGGGCAATTTTTCTACCACAATGCCGGACCACTGGGTGCCCAGCAAAGAATTGATATTGCCAACAAAAAAGTTGGTATACTTAAAGAAAAACAACAGGCCCAAATTTGCAAATATGGATACAAGCAAAAACAACCTTTTTTTTGTTACGTTATTTGGATTGCGCTTGATTCCCTGGCCCACAGTATAGTCGATAATAACAGAAAGCAGCATAATGGGGAAATACTTTGGTTCCCCCCAAGAATAAAAGATGAGGCTTAAAACAAATAAAGCCAGGTTTTTCATCTTTTTTGGTGTTAAATAGTAAAGTAAAAAGGCAATTGGCATAAAACGAAATAAAAATAAAATACTGCTAAAAACCAATCCCATTCCTCCTGTCACATTTTTTGTTCCCTGCAATTTTGCTATTTGCAAGTTTTGCAGACAGCAAGCTTTCCCGCCTGCCGCATATGTATTTCTCCTGCGATAAACGAAATAGCAAAGCCGGTGTGCCATAACAGCACACCGGGCTGCAAGTAAAACCGCTATTACCAGTTTTACCTGTTAAAAATAACCTTCAATAATTTCTTTTATGCGGGTTACCTCTTTATCTATCCCTTTTTCCGCATCACCGGCAATAACAAAGAACAGGTAAGGGCCTTTTTCAATAATGCTGGCGTTTTTAGCTTTTTCCAGCTGGTCAGGCAGGTACTGTTCAAAGTCTTTTACCACACTGTCCCGGCGCTCTTCAAAGGCTTTTTTTACATCGTCCATGCGCCCTTCCTTTACCTTAACGGCAATAATATGGTCGGAAGAGGTGTTTACCACCGAATATTCACCGTAGTACTCTTCAATATCGGCAGGGTCAATGTTAAATACATCCTTTAAGGTTTCATCGTCCAGCTTTTGAGGCATGGCAATGCCCATTTCCTCACCCAGCTTTACAACAATATCCTCCAAGGTAGCGCCCGCGGAAAGAACCACGTCCTCTACTTTTTCTCCCAAGGTTTCATCCTTTTTGTCGGGGTTATTTTCGGGGGGCATATTTGGGTTTTCTTTATCCGGGGTGGTAGCTGACGGTGGTGTAGTATTGTTATTTTTGTCGTTATTATTTCTGCCACACCCAGTAAGCGCTGTGAAAGACAGTGCCATTGCTAATACAAGGGCAAATAATTTTTTCATTGTTTTTACCTCACTTTTATTGAAACTTTACCGCCAACCGGCGGCGCCACGTTGAAACAGCACTGCTGCCTGCAAGCTGCTTTAAGGCGTTATTATTTTACTCAAAAAAAGTAAGGATATTTGAAAAAAACAAAATTTGCAATCCTTTCCAGCCCAAAAAGGAAAATATGAGAAGATTAAAATTTTTAAACCTGTAGGCTAGCGCGTTCCAGCATTTGTAAAAGTTGATTTTCGTCTAAAATTTCAATACCCAGCTCCTGGGCCGTTGTAAGTTTGGAACCGGCTTCCTCCCCGGCCACCACAAAGTGGGTTTTTTTAGAAACAGAGGAAGAAACCTTTCCCCCGGCAGCTTCTATCATTGCTTTTGCTTCGCTGCGTTTTAGGGTAGGCAAGGTACCAGTAAGAACAAAGGTTTTCCCCTGCAGCTGGCTGCCGGCTGCCTGCAAGTGGCACTGCATATTTAAGCCCTGAGCTTCCAATCGCTGCACCAGC
>CAJTSZ010000102.1 GCA_910578755.1 uncultured Oscillospiraceae bacterium
CCCTCCACAATGCACATATTATGGAGGGCCAGGGCCTGCCTGTTTTCGTGGAGCAGGGCCAATGCTTCCGGATTTTTTTCTACTGCGTAAACCTGGCCCTGGGGACAAAAAAGGGCCATTTCCCCGGCCACCGAGCCTGTGCCGGCGCCTACGTCATAGGCGGTTTCCCAAGGCAGCAGGCGCAGCCTTGCCACAGAAACCGCCCGTACCTCCCCCTTGGTCATGGGGGCCTTGCCCCGCTGGAAGGCTTCATCAGGCAAGTGGGCGGGGGGCTGGTTTGGGGCTGGATTCTCCACCAAAAGAACCGCCAGGCCGCCAAAGGTTTGCCCTGCCAGCTGGGCCACAGTACCCTGAACAATGCGTTCCTGCGGGTAAGAAAGGTTTTCCCCAGCCCAAGCTTGTAATTCCCCCAAACCATGGCGGGTTAGGGTTTGGCACACCTGTTCCACCGGCTGGTTGGTCCCAGTGAGGAAAAATGTTTTATGGTTGCAGGCCACAGCGCCCACAGGGTTGGCCTCCCTGCCGTGGACGCTGACGATTTTGGCATCCTCCCAGGAAATTTGTATTTTCGCACAAAAATATTGCAGACTGCTGACACCACAGCGCAATTCCACCGGGATTCCCTTTTCCTTCAGCAGGGCCGCCAATTTTTTTGCGCCGCTGAAAAAACCGCTGTCACCGGACATGGCCACAACTACCTGGTGAAAGTGGGGGTTTTGTTCTATTACCTGGGCAATTTCTGCCGGCAGTACCAAAGTAAAGCGCTGGGGCGCAGGGTTTGCAATCCCTTGTAAAACACGCTGTGCCCCTATAAGGCAGTCGCAACCGGCAATAAGCTGGGCTGCTTCCCCGGTTATGGTATCAGAAGTACCCATGCCCACCCCTACAATATAAACTGTTCCCATGGTTTTCCCTCTTTCTGCTGCCATAAACAGCGGTTTACCGTGTAAGCAGATGCAGCAGTTCCTGGTAAGAAAAGCCCTCTTCTTCCGGGCGTTCTACAACAACCAGCACTGCCCCTGCTTCCTTTGCAGCCTGTTGTTTTTCCAAAAAGCCGCCTACATCCCCGGAATTTTTAGTAACCAGGTAGCGTCCGTTGATTTGCCGAAGCAAAGCAATGTTGAGCTCCTTGGAAAAAGGCCCCTGCATGGCAATAATATTTTTATTTTGGTACCCAAGGGCGCAGCAGTTTTCCACCGCCTTAGCCATAGGTAAAATGCGGGGATACAGCCGCTGGCTGAAATTTGGCACCTGGGCAAATATTTGCAAATCCTTACTGCCTGTGGCAAGGAGGGCATTGCCCGGGTGGGCCGCCAGGTACTCTGCGGCCTGCTGCGGGTTTTTTACCTGTACCACACCTTCTTCCTCCTGGGTTTTGGCCCGCAGCAGGCGGTAATAGGGGAGGTTTGCTTCCTTGCAGGCACTGCGAATATTTTGGGTTACCTCCACCGCATAGGGGTGGGTGGCGTCCACCACGCAAAAAAAGGCGCCTTGGGCCATAAAGGCAGCTATTTCTTCCCGGTTCATACGGCCGGTATGAACTGTAACCCCCTGCCGGGGAGGAATTACCTGTTCCCCATAGTGGGTGGCAACGCAGACAACCACTTGCCTGCCCTGTTCCGCCAAGGCCTGGGCCAAAAGGCGCCCCTCCGTGGTGCCTGCAAACAGCAAAATTTTACTGCTGTTCATTTTTGTAGCCTCTTGGCGTTACCATTTTGCCGCCGATGACCTTTGTTTGGGAGTTGCCAATAAACACTGTGGTAAACATATCCACCTGTGTATCCCGCAGCTGGCCCAGGGTGGTTACCTGGGCGCTCTCCTCTTTCCTGCCAATGTTGCGGACGATGCCGGCCACAGTTTTTGGGCCCCGGTGGGCCAAAACAATATCACAGGCCTGGCGCAGGTAATCCCCCCGCTTTTTGCTTGAGGGGTTATAGATGCACAGTACAAAATCCGCAGCAGCGGCGGCCTCCACCCGGCGGAAGATTTTTTCCAAAGGGGTAAGCAGGTCACTGAGGCTGATAACGGCAAAATCGTGAATTAGGGGGGCTCCTAGTAGGGCTGCCCCGCTGCATGCCGCCGTTACGCCGGAAATCACTTCAATTTCTACCGGGGGGTATTCCTGGGCCACCTGGTACATCAGCCCGGCCATGCCGTAAACGCCAGCGTCCCCACTGCAAATCATGGAAACGGTGTTCCCCTTTAACGCTTCTTCTATGGCAAGGCGGCACCGTTCCTCTTCCCGGCGCATGGGGGTAGAAAGCAGCCGCTTGTGACTGAATTTTTCCCGGACCAGGTCAATGTACACATCGTAACCGGCAAGAACATCGCTTTCCTCCATGGCGGCCAGGGCCTGGCCGGTCATTTGTTCCACACTGCCGGGGCCTAAGCCTACTACATAAATTTTCATGAAAGCCCTCTTTTCTTTTTCGTTTTATTCCCATTGAAGCTGGATTTTCCCCGCTGCGGCCACAGTAACACCGCTATGGGCCCTCTTTGGCAGGTAAAGCCTGCCCCCGCCGCTGCCCAGCACAGCTGCCCGTTCACAAACATTTTCTACCCCTGTAATTTTGGATACAAAGGGAGATGCAGCAAACTGCTGCCCCTGGGGCGGCTCTGCCTGAAGCAACTGCTCAGCAGTAAAAAAAAGGATGGGCAAAGCGTATTTTTGGCTGAAGGCCAAAAGGCCCTCTTCGTCCTTTTTCAAAACAATGCTACAAATTTGGCTGACAGCTTCTATGGCAATCCCTCCCGCCGCCAAAGCAGCAAGGACAGCTTCCTCTATTTGCTGGCAGGAAACGCCACGGCGGCAGCCAAGGCCCAAGGTAAGCCGGGGCAGCAGATGGACCGTTTGTGGAAAAGGATTTTCCCCAGGGTGAAAGCCAATGTACACCCCTGTTTCCGTTTTTTCGGCTAAAACGCCGCTTTTGGCAAAAACAGGCGGCGGCTCCCCTAAAACAGGAAACTGGCTGTAAAGGCCAACAGGCTCCCCCCGCAAAATTGCGGAAGAAACCAGCTTAATTTTTGGAACCTCCAACACCCGCAGGCTGTTCTTTGCAGCAAAGCTGTCCACAGCAAAGGTTCGGTTTACATCGGTTGCTGTGGAAATAACGGGAACTGCCCCCACCGTTTTGGCAACAACAGTGGCAAGGCCGTTGGCGCCGCCCAGGTGCCCGGAAAGCAGAGAAACTGCGTATTGGCCTTTTTCATCCATAACAACCACTGCAGGGTCCACATCCTTCCCCTTTAAGTAGGGAGCAATGGCCCGCACTGCAATGCCGCAGGCGCCAATAAACAAAAGGCCCATTTTGGAAGATTGTGCCTCCTCAAAGGCTTGCTGGGCCCATTGGGAAAGGGAGGTGCCCACCTTTTCTATTTCCTCATCGCCGCTGGAAAGGAACCGGCCCAAACCGTACCCCTGGGCCTGAATATCCCCCGGCAAAGCATGGAGAAGCCGGCGGCATAAGGCTGCCCCCTGGGGCGTAAAGCAAATAACCCAAAGCCGCACTTTTGTTCCCCCCTTTTTGTTTGAATCAATGCGAAACCCTACTTGGCTGCCTGGCGGTATTCTGTGGTAAAGTTAGGGTCATACAGCTTGGAACGCTCGTAAATACCGCCTAAATAATCCCCCACCATAATAAGGGCCGTTTTTGTAATGTTGTGCTCCGCAGCCAGGGCTGGAAGCTGCTCTACAGTACCAACAATGGTTTTTTCCTCCGGCCAGGTGGCCTTATACACAATGGCCGCCGGCGTGGAGCCGCTGTACCCGCCGGCCATAAGGCGGCGGCTGAGTTCAGGTATCATCCCAGAGCTTAAAAAAACAACCATGCTTGCCTTATGGGCCGCCAGTTTTTCAATGGATTCCTCCTGGGGCACCGGGGTGCGCCCAGCCATGCGGGTAATAATTACCGTTTGGGAAACCTCTGGCAGAGTGTATTCCGCGCCGCCCAAGTGGCTTAAAGCTGCCGCGCCGCCGCAGAAGGAGCTTACCCCCGGGGTAACGTCAAAGGGGATGCCCTGTTGCTCCAGCCAGTCAATTTGTTCCCGAATTGCTCCGTAAATACTGGGGTCGCCGGTATGGAGGCGCACTGTTGTTTTATTTTCTTTTTCCCCCTGGGCCATAACGGCAGTAACTTCCTCTAAGGTCATTACTGCGCTGTTATAAACAGCGCAGCCTTCCTTTGCCAAGGAAAGCAGCTGAGGGTTTACCAGGGAACCGGCATAAATAATAACATCCGCTTCACCCAGGAGTTTTTGGCCCCGTACAGTAATCAGGTCCGGCGCGCCGGGGCCTGCTCCTACAAAATGTACCATATATTTTCTCTCTTTTCTTTATTTTATGTAAACCTTTTGCGCCCCGGGAAAGGGACAGCGGTTAACCGTTCCAATACAAACAGCAAAGCCTTAGGCTTCTTCCCTGTCCTTTACAACCAAGATGGAAAAGTACCCTGCGTTTTCATCAATTTCCTTTAGGGAGTGAAACACTCGTTCCCCAGGCATACCGCAGTTTTCTACCATGGATACAGCAACCGGCAGGGAGGAAAGCATCTCTTTTACCTTGCCCATGCTTTTTCCGGTTTTCATCAGCACCTTTGTGCCCTGCCAGCCCAGGTATTCCTCCGTGCCTTTGTAGGAGGCAGGAATAATGTGGATAGGCTCCTGGGCTTCCCCAAGGGCTTCCCCAAGGCGGGCCGCCACGGCGCAGAAGGAAGTAATCCCCGGCACAAACTGGGCCTTGCCCCCTTTCGCCTGCACCAAAGTGTGTATGTAGCTGTAAGTGGAGTAGACGGTTGGGTCCCCCAGGGTTAAAAAGCAAAGGTTTTTCCCCTGCAGCAGCAGGGTGCATATTTGTTCCGCCGCTGCCGCCCGGCACTGGGCCAGTTTTTCCTTGTCCCGGGTCATGGGCAGGTTGAGAAAAACCTGTTCCTTCTCCTTTAGGCTGGGAACCGCCTGCATTGCAATTTGGTAGGCTGCCCCATCCCCGGCGCCGCCGTCGGGCAGAACCACAATGTCACATTCTTTCATTAAACGCACGGCCTTTAAGGTCATTAGTTCCGGGTCGCCAGGGCCAACGCCAATACCGTATAAAATACCTTCCATTCCTTCTTCTCCTTATGCTTAGCCGCGCCCCTGGCGCTGGCTTTGTATTTTTTGTAACAGTTCCTGCGCCTGGGAGGTTTCCCCCAAGGCAGCCTGTTGGGTAGAAAAAAAGATTGCCCCAATTTGCAGCTCCCCATGGGTGCGGTATGTTAGGGCTTCCTCTATTTTTTTTGCCACACTGGCCATAACCGGGGCTTGCAGGTTCTCCTGCTCCAAGAGGGCCAGGGCTTCGTCTGTGGTAATACATTCCATCAAGCGGCGCGCCGTTTGGGCCCCTGCCCCGGCCATGGCCGCGTGGGCTGCCAAAATTTCCATACGGCAGTTGGCATAGCGGGAGTGGGTGTTCATAACGCCGCCAGCCACCTTCACTATTTTGCCAATGTGGCCCACCAGCAGCAAGCCCCGGAACCCTTGGGCAACTGCATAATCCAGCGCTTCCCCAATGTAATTGCTGCACTTTACCCCTTGGTTTAAATCAATCCCCAAAACCTGGCGGATGTAATCCTCTCCGTAATTGCCGGGGGTAACCAACAGGTACTGAACCCCCTGGCCTGCCAAAACCCGCATTTCCAAATGGATAGTTTCAATTAAAGCGGCTTCACTCATGGGCTCTACAATACCGCTGGTACCTAAAACAGAAATCCCCCCCACAATGCCAAGGCGGGGGTTGTAGGTTTTTTTCGCCAGCTCCTCCCCTTTTGGAATGGAAATAATAATCTCCAGCCCGCCTGTGTAGCCCTGCTGCCGGCAAACTTCCTCCGCGGCAGAGGTAATCATTTTTAGGGGAACCGGGTTGATGGCCGCCGCCCCCACCGGGCGCTGAAGGCCCTCCTTTGTTACCCGGCCCACACCCTGGCCGCCCTCTACTGAAATACCCGGCTCCTCCTTTTTTTGGGCCTGGGCATATACCAAAACGCCGTGGGTAACATCAGGGTCATCCCCGCTGTCTTTTTGGATGGCGCAGGAGGCTTTTTCCTGGGAAATAAATGCGTCCTGCACCTCCAGGTTCAGCACAACACCCTTTGGTGTGGTTAAAGTAATTTCTTCTGCCCGGCAGCCTGTAAGAAGCATAAACACTGCCGCCTTGGCCGCAGCAGCGGCGCAGGAGCCGGTGGTATAGCCGCAGCGCAGCTTTTTACCGTTTTTTAATACATATTCCTCCAAAAGCTTCCCTCCCTTGCCGGCAAGCGGGCCAGAAAATAAACGCAACAAAAATGCCGCCTGCCCCAGGGCAAACGGCCGCGCGCAGGCAGCAAAAGCCCACCTGCGTGATACCGCTGCTCCGGAACTCCGCAGAGCAAAGGCGTTACTATTTATGAAAGGCGGGCAGGTATTCTGGCTTATGGCCCGGCTGGGCTGTTTACTAAAACAACCTGTGCCCGCGCCAATTACAGCAGCGGCCCTGCGTGGGTTTTACACCCAACTTCCCCTTTGGTGGCGCAGTATATACTTTGCGCCGCCCGCCTAATATGCTTTTATTATTTTACTGGATAGCTTTGGCCTTGTCAACATTTTTCGGGAGCTTGCCCCAAACCTAACAGCAAAAGCAAACCTTTCTGCGGGCCCGCGCCGTAGGGCCGCCTTTACACAGGAGAAAGCGCCCCTGAACATATTTCCCCGGCAACGAATGGCTCTCCAAAGAAAGGCGGTTACCTTTTTTGCTCCGCAGTTGGGCAACATTGTGCGTGCCTTACGCCTTTTATTTGCGCCATTCCATAATCAGTTCCGTTTCCCCCGTGGAACAATCGATTTGGCTTTTTGTGGTGTAAAAGCCTTGTTTGCGGTAAAACTCTGCCGCAGCGCTGTTTTTGCTGTAAACCTGTAAAAACAGCTCGTTGCGAACCGCCTTTGCCTGGTTTAAAAGCTGCCGCCCTATCCCCCGCCCCTGGGCCTTTTCCCTAACAAATATGCCGGCAATTAAATTTTCCGCCAGGCCAATAAAGCCCTGAACCTCTCCACCTTCCTCAAACACATAAACCTCCGCCTGGGGCAGCTGCTCCTTTACCTCCTGAAAGTGGCTTTCCCAGTAAGCCGGGGCAATAAAGCTGTGGGCCGTTCTGTTTGTTTCTTTCCAAATCAGCATAACAGCGTCCAGGTCTGTAGCTGTAAATTTCCGTACCATAATAAAACACAAAGC
>CAJTSZ010000103.1 GCA_910578755.1 uncultured Oscillospiraceae bacterium
TATGCTTATCCAGCTGGGCACAAAATTCTTCCACCAGCTGGGCTTCTTTGGCGCCCTCCCCATGGCCGGGATAAATGACCACCACGATGACGCCCCCTATTTTCAGCATGTTCACTGCCTTTTCCAAAGCTATAAGGGTGGTGTGGGAAAGGGTGGTTACAGTTTTATCGCTGCCGGGGAGGTAGCCCAGGTTAAAGACCCCGGCATCTATTTCCCCTTGGACATACTTGTCCACATTGCTGTGGCTGTCGTGGATTAAGGTGGCCCGGTGGAGCACGCCGTATTCCTTTAGCAGGCGGCGGGTATTTTCTACTGCCTGGGGTTGAATATCAAAGGCATAAACGTGGCCTTGTTCCAAGTATTGGGCAAAATACAGAGTATCGTGGCCGTTGCCCATGGTAAAATCAATAAAAGTACCGGTTACAGGCATTCGTTCCAGCAGTATTTCCTTGGCGAAAACTAAAATATCCTTCATTTGTGCCTACTCCTCCCAAAATTTGCCCTGCCAGCTGTTCCGGCGGGCAAGCTCCTTATCAATTTCGTTGAGCACCCGCCGTTTGTCGGCGCTCCACATGGGGCCAATGAGATGGGCCTTGTCCCCGTCCCCGGTGAGGCGCTGCACCACGAGTTCCGGCGGCAGCCGTTCCAGCTGGCTGCAAACAATTTCCACATACTCCTCCCGGCTTAGGAGGGAAAACTCCCCCTGGGCCAGCTGCTGCTCCATTTTTGTCCCTTTCAGCACATGGAGCAGGTGAATTTTTATGCTGTGCGCCCCCAGGCGGCCAACCTCCTGGGCGGTTTTTACCATCATGTCCCGGTTTTCCCCGGGCAGGCCGTTGATAATGTGGATACATACGGGTATCCCCCGCTGTTTCAGCAGGGTATACCCTTTTAAAAAGTCCTTGTAGCTGTGGCAGCGGTTGATATACCGGGCAGTTTCATCAAAAATAGTTTGCAGGCCCAGTTCCACTTCCACATAGGTTTGGGTGGAGAGGCGCTGGAGATAATCTGCCGTTTCCCGGGAAATACAGTCGGCCCTGGTGGCAATGCTCAGGCCAACCGCCCCGGGAAGGGCCACTGCCTGCTGGTAGACCGCCTTGAGCCGGTTTAGGGGGGCGTAGGTGTTGGTGTGGGCCTGCAGGTAGGGGATATACTTTACCTGTTCCCCCCATTTAGGCCGCAGCAGCCCTTTGCCCTGCTGAAACTGTTCCTCTAAAGAAAGGGCGGCTTCCCCTGCAAAATCCCCGCTGCCCCGGGAAGAACAGAAGGTGCAGCCGCCGGTTCCCTTTTTGCCGTCAATATTGGGGCATGTAAAACCGGCATTCAAGGAAATTTTTGCCACTTTACCCCCAAACTTTTGGGTTAAAAAGTAATGGTAGGTATGGTACCGTTTATTGGTGTTGGAATAAGGGAAGGGGTTCATTGGCGCCCTCCTTTGATACATTTTTCAACCGGGCCCCGGTGTGCCATTTCCAAGCCCATACCATTAGGCATACCCGGTTAGGGCTACCTATGCCCGCTGGTACAGGGTTTAGAAGGGGAGAAACGCTTTCCAAAAGAAACACAAGTTGGGATATTTCCCAACTTGCTACTTGGAAAGGGCAGCAAGGGCCAGGACGCCGGCTTCCTGGTCTGCAAAGACGGTAACGTCTGGATGGAAGCGCAGAAGGGAGGCGGGCACCTGGGGGGTTACGGGGCCAAACATCATATCATAAACAATTTGGGCTTTCCCTTGGCCGCTGGCAACAAGCAAGATTTTTTTCGCCTTCATAATGGTGCCTATGCCCATGGAAACCGCCTGCCGCGGTACCTGGGAGCTATGGGCAAAAAAGCGGGAATTGGCCTGGATGGTGGACTCGGAAAGGTTTACCACATGGGTAAATTCCGGGAAATGGCCGCAGGGCTCGTTAAACCCAATGTGGCCGTTGTTGCCGATGCCCAGCAGCTGGATATCCACAGGGCCGACAGCGGCCAGCAGTTCCTCGTACTGGCGGCATTCCTCCTGGGGATTTTGGGGCTGGCCGCTGGGAACATGGGTATTTTCCTTTGGAATGTTGACCTTGTTAAAGAGATGTTGGTTCATAAAATAACGGTAGCTTTGGTCGTTTTCCGGGGAGAGGCCCAGGTATTCGTCCAGGTTTACGGTTGTTACTTGGGAAAAATTCAGTTTGCCCTCCTGGTATTCCCGCACCAGCTCCTGGTAGATACCAATGGGGGTGGAACCGGTGGCCAAGCCCAAAACACTTTGGGGCTTCAGGGTAATTTGTGCCGCCAGCACTCTGGCAGCTTTTTGGCACATTTCCTCGTAGGTTGTTGCGGTAATCAGTTTCAAAGCGGTCATCCTCCTGTTGTAATTTCCTTAACAATATAAAAATAGTCCTATACAAATTATAATATACCACAAAGCGCAACGCGCGCAGTGGTATAATTGCCCATCAGTGCGGTTGTGGCAGCTGGCTCTGCCAGCTGGGGCGAGCACTTGGGGCATTGAAATATAATAACGGCTTTGTCGTTATTATACCTCAAAGCGCAAGCGGATACTTCCAAACTTGTGCTATTGGGGCTTACCCATATTTCTTTTGGCATCAAAAGAAATATGGAAAAGAAAAATGCCGGGGGTTCACCCCTGGACCCCTTATTTTGCTCTGCCTTTCAATAAAAAGCGGCAACCGGTGTTTGTACAGCGTTCCATTATAATTGGCCGTTCCCGTGCTTTGCATGGGAACATGGCCATATTATAAGTCCGTTGTACTGCACAACGGTTGGCCCTCTCCAAGGTATGGTCGGGCTACCCGCTTAGCCGCCTCGCCTGTGCTCGGCGTTACCTAATTTGCAGGCTCTAACGGTTAGGGCTTCTGCAACACTTGAAATATAATAACCGCTTCATACTTTTTTGGATAGGGGTAATTTACAAATCATTTTTGTTCACCGTTATTTTCATTATATACCTATTTTTCCATTTTGTCATTCCCCAAAAACAAGCCCCTAAAGCAGGTACCCCCGCTGAAGGGCGATTTCGCTGTAGTAAAGAAACACGATGCCGCTGTAAGTTTTGGGCCCCGTAAATAACAAAATCCGCCCTTTGTGAAGGGCGGATTTTGTTATTTTAAGTATTCATCTATTACGGTGGCGGCTGTTTTGCTGTCGGAAGAAATAACCATCATAATATATTTGCCTTTTGTTTTTACAACGGCGTTTTCCACTTTAAAAAATTCGTCCTGGTTATAATCCTCATAACTTACCTTTAGGTCGTTAATACGGTTTTTTACAATGGTTTCCACCGTTGTCATATCGCTTTCCTTTGTTAAACGGAAGAGGGCAATTTCGTTGGCGGTTGCGCCGGTTTCGTCCATATAGATTTTATAGTCCTCCAAAATTTCGGCGTCATAAATAAAATAGAAGGTTTCCAGGGCTTTGTCGCTCATTTCTGTCATATTGTCGCCAAAGTCCACTTCTTTTGTTAAAGAGGCGTAAACATCATCAAAAGAAATGTAGCTGGATTTCCCGCAACCTGCCAAAAGCAGCATCAAACCAGCAACTGCCAGGGTTAATGTTAAAATTCGTTTCATTTGTTATTCCTCCGTTACTTTTACTGTATGTGTTTGCAAATAAGAAAACCATTTTTTATAATACTCTGGGGGCAGGTGCATCCCGTCCGGGCTCACTTCCTCGGGCAGGGCCCCGGTGTCATCCGCTAAACAGGAAGCCACATCCAAATAATACAGCCCCCGTTCCTGGGCTATTTCCAATATAATTTTGTTGTACTGCACCAGTTTTTCATTGGTTATGCCATTATCTGTATCGGAATAGCTTTTTGTTACTGGGAACATGGATTGCAGGTAAATAATGCTGTCCGAGTGCTGCTTTTGTATTTCCTCCAACAGCTGAACGTACATTTGTTTAAAATCACTTTCGGAACGCCAGCCAATATCGTTGGCTCCCAGCAGAATATAAATTTTCTTGGGTGCAAGGCTTTCCAAAACCTTTAACACGCTGGTATACCCTTCTGCCACGCGGATTTTATCCTCATCCAAAACGGTGTACAGGTTAATGCCCTTATTTGCCACCACGTTGGTATCTATTACATCGTACAGCTGTATGCCCTGGGTGAGGGAGTCCCCCACAAAGGCGGCGTCGGCAAAGTAGCCCTCGGGGGCAGGTTCACTTTCGGGGACAACTGTGGGCGGGGGTTCCGGCTTTGACGGTTCTTCCTGCAATGTTTCTGCATCTTTGTCCTTTTCTTTATCCTCTTCTTCCTCTTGCCTCTCAGGTACTTTCATAACAGTTTCGTCTTTTTGTAGGTTATTTGCCGTTCTTTTTTCCTGCAAATCACTCCAATAAACAGCGCCTCCCCAGGCAACCGCGACCGAAACACACAAAATGACCAGCGTAGGTACCAAATAGGAGGAGGACCGCCTGGAATATATTTTCTTTTTCCTTCCCAACTTTAAACTCTCCTTAATAATCAGATGCACAGGGCACCCTATATTTTATCAGTTTAATCCAAGCGAATGCGTTTTGGGGGCCTGTACCGTGTGCCGGGTCCTTTTGGGGCAGCTCCATGATTACAGCATTTTGAGCCGGGAGCGCCGAAGCCACTGGTACAGACGCCAAAAAGAGGGTCCGCTGTTTGGGAGCCATTTGTTTTTTTCTTCCCAACATTATACTCTCCTTGTAAGCAGGCTTACCTTTACGTCCATTTTATTTTTTTACCCTGCATTACTTTTCATACTTTTACAAGTATACTATATATCCCACTTTTTTCAAGAGGACATTACAATTTTCACAAATATTTTATTATTTTAAATCGAAGTATACTAAAAAACGCCGCTATTTCTACAGTTTTTAGGCAAAAGAACAGCTTCTCTCCCTTTTTTCATCCACTGATATGTGATATAATAACGACTGTCAGGTGTTCGCCCTGCCAAAACTTTCTTGTGGCTACGGAGGCCCAAAAGAAAGTTTTAGCAGGGGCTGAAGGCTTCCAAAAGAAATACACCCTTTTGTATCCAATATAAAACCCAAGGAGGCTGCTTTTTATGCTTAATATGGATATTACAAAAATACGCCTTTCCGCCCTAACTGGCTGCATTGCCAAATATACTGCCAACCCGGACATTCGGGACGTATGCAGCGCCGTTATGGAAAGCATAGAAACCGGCAATTTTGAAGTGTTTGAATTTTGCGTCAACAAAATTGCCCAATGGTACCCTAACAATATTGACAAGATTTTAGAAAACCCTTATGCCTTTTATAAGGATACCCATGTGGAAAACCTGCCGGTAATTGCCGAAATTGCTGCGGACCTTGCCAGCTGCCGCGGGGAATACCAGGCTTATTTTGCCGGGCGCAATAGCATTATGTAAACCCCTTTGACCTTGGCGCCGGTACCCCTGCCGGCGCAGGGGTACTTTTGGTGCTCTATATATTCCTGCTTACCCCTCAATAAAAATTATAGAAAATGCAGGCAAAACAGTTGACACGCCAAATTTCACATGATATAATGGTTAACGTTGAACAACTCAACTGAATATGCGGTAGTGCTGGAATCGGCAGACAGGCACGTTTGAGGGGCGTGTGCCTTTGGCGTATGGGTTCAAGTCCCATCTACCGCACCACGTTGGAGCAAGCTATGTATCGCTTGCTCCGATTTTTTTGCAAAAAGCCACGCTTGCTCCGGCTGTTTGGGTGCGAAGCTACGGCCGGAGCATACAAACTGGGCAGGTTTGCCAGTTAAGGAGGCAGTTACTATGATTAGTTTATTTCCCTTTCTCATTTTTCATAACACCGCTTTGGGCGCCTTTTTCCAATGCTTATTTATTGAAATAGGAGGAATTTTATGAAACAGAAAATAGGTTCTATTATTTGCATACTGCTTTCCATTGCCGCTATGGTATTACCCAATGGTGTACCAATGGTTTTTGCTGCAAGCCCCACACAAACAGCAACAGAATACTATTCCTACTTTAGCCCCATACTGTTTGGATATGGAAATTATTTTCCCATTATCACTTTCCTTTTGTCCATCATTATCCTCTTTTTAATTGCTCTCCCTTTTAAAAAAGGCTGTTCTAAAATTTCAGCCACCCTTCTGATGCTTGCGGCCGCATCATCTATCCTTTCATGGCTTCTTTTTCAAACTTTCAGTTTTGTTGGATTATTGGTATTGATCCTACATGGTGTGACGCTTATTATGACGCTTGCCCCAAAAGGGCAGCCAATCAGCAGGCGGTTTGTTAGAAGATGACAATGGTAATGC
This sequence comes from uncultured Oscillospiraceae bacterium, assembly GCA_910578755.1. Lineage (GTDB taxonomy): Bacteria > Bacillota > Clostridia > Oscillospirales > Ruminococcaceae > Negativibacillus. Next base: position 6,260 of record CAJTSZ010000103.1, read on the forward strand.
CGTCGTTTTGGCGGGAAAAATCTGCGTCCTGTTTCAGCTCCGGGCACAGTTCTACCGCCTTGCGGCCGTCATTGGTAAAGGCTGTAAAATTTTCCCCTGCTACATAATGCCGGATAAACCCACTGCGTTTTTTCTCCCCCAACATTCGGTGGACCGCTATTTTAATAGTTCCCCCTTTTCCTGAAGAACCGTAGCCATGGATAATTTTCAGCGCCCTTTTCCGCCCGGTTTTGGCCAGGCGAAGCTCCTGGCTCAGGCGTACTGTTGCCTGGTTTGCTGTTGGGTAATTTTGCTCTAAATTCACAGTGTGGTATGCCAAAGCGGAACACTCCTTCAATGTCATTTTCCCATTGTTTTCCCTTAATAATAACGGCTTTGTCGTTATTATACTATAAAGCGTGATTGAACACTTCCAAGTTTTTACTATTGAAGCTTGCCCGGCCTCAAACCCTGGGCCCTATTCTTTTTTGGAGGTATCAGCTACCTTCAAGCTTCTGTCAACGGGGCCTCCCCAGCCCCGCATCCTGGCCCATTTCTTTTATGTGAAAAGAAATGGGAAAAGAAAACACACCAGGGGTTTCACCCCTGGACCCCTTATTTTGCTCTGCCTTTCAATAAAAAGCGGCAACCGGTGTTTGTACAGCGTTCCATTATAATAGGCCGTTGTACTGCACAACGGTTGGCCCTCTCCAAGGTATGGTCGGGCTACCCCCTTAGCCGCCTCGCCTGTGCTCGGCGTTACCTAATTTGCAGGCTCTAACGGTTAG
>CAJTSZ010000104.1:0-873 GCA_910578755.1 uncultured Oscillospiraceae bacterium
TGCTTCTCCAACCCCTGGAGCGAAAACGCCCTTGCCGCAGAGCTCCAGCACGCCCACGCCGTTTTTTTGGTGGCGGAAGTAGATGGGGAGGCTGCCGGTTATGTGGGGATGCACCACATTTTGGACCAAGGGGATATTTGCAGTATTGCGGTGTTCCCCCAGTACCGCCGGCAGGGGGTGGCCCGGCAGCTGCTGCTCAGCCTGTTCCAGTATGGGGAGCAGCAGGGGCTCAGACAAATTATGCTGGAGGTGCGGCAGTCCAACATGGGGGCCCAGGCCCTGTACGCCGGCTTGGGTTTTGTGCAGGCGGGCCGCCGGAAAAATTTTTACACAGAACCTATGGAGGATGCGCTGCTGATGCAAAAGGCCTTTGAACCTTTTGCAGGGTTATAGATATTTTTGGGGGCGATAGCGCCCCGCAAAGCAGAAATCAGGGCTTGGAGGTATCAGCTACCTCCCAAAAAATACAAGCTGGGCCCGGCCCAGCTTACTGCTAAAATGTTCCAAAGGAGAACTATATGAAAATCTTAGCTATTGAATCATCCTGCGACGAAACCGCTGCCGCTGTGGTGGAGGACGGCCGCAGGGTGTTAAGCTCCGTAATTCACTCCCAGGTGGTGGAGCACCAGCAGTACGGCGGCGTTGTGCCGGAAATTGCCTCCCGCCGCCATGCGGAAAATATATGTGCCGTGGTGGAAAAAGCCCTGGCAGAGGCATCCCTTACTTTACAGCAGGCAGACGCTGTGGCCGTCACCTATGGGCCGGGGCTCATAGGCGCTTTGCTGGTGGGGGTAAACTATGCCAAAGGGCTGGCCTTGGCCGCCAACAAGCCCCTCATACCGGTACACCACATCCGGGGGCATATTGCAGCAA
>CAJTSZ010000104.1:893-6990 GCA_910578755.1 uncultured Oscillospiraceae bacterium
TCACTTACCCTCAGCTAAAACCGCCCTTTTTGTGCCTGGTTGCCTCCGGCGGACACAGCCACATTATTATGGTGGAGGACTATACGAAATTTAAAGTTATAGGCCGCACCCGGGACGACGCCGCTGGCGAAGCCTTTGATAAGGCCGCCCGCACCTTGGGCTTTCCTTACCCTGGGGGAATTTATATGGACCAAGCCGCCCAGCAGGGCAAGCGGGGTACATATAAGCTGCCCCAGCCCAAGGTTTCCGGCTCGGATTATGACTTCAGCTTCAGCGGTTTAAAAACAGCAGTAATTAACACGGTACACAATGCCCGGCAAAAGGGGCAGGAAATCAATGTAAACGATTTGGCTGCCGATTTCCAGGGCACCGTGGCGGATATTTTAACCAGCCATTTAATGCGCGCCGCTGCCGACCTTGGGGCAAAGCAGATTGTGGTGGCCGGAGGGGTCAGCGCCAACAGCGGGCTGCGCGCCGCCTTAGAGCAAGCCTGCGGCGCCGAGGGGTACCCCCTTTACCTGCCAAAGCTGAGCCTGTGCGGGGACAACGCCGCTATGATTGGCTCCCAGGCTTATTACGAATACCAGGCTGGCGCCCGCGGGGACATGAGCCTTAACGGCGTGGCCTCCATTCCTGTGGACCAGGAGTATTAAAATATTAGTAGGGGGGCCGCCCAGCCTGGGCAGCCCCCCTACTTAAATTATAGTTCTCCACATGGAATAACGGCTTTTTCATAGCAGGCAATCAATTTATCCAGCCATTTATCAGAGTAGTGCAAGGCTTTGCTGTCTGCAATCAAACCGAAATCATCGGAAATATATCCTGCCAGCTCACTGTCCCCCGATTTTTCATAAACTATCATATATGCTCTTTTCTCTATTTCCTTGGTGTTGTCAATAATATTGCCTTTTTTCAGTTCTTCCATAGCCCGGTAAACTCTTACCCACTCACTATCAAAAGGTTCACTATCTCTTTTATCTAAAAGCTCGTCTATATTGAATTCTTTGTAATTGATATTATTTAGCTTGTTCAGTAACTCTAACATATAACCGCCCCTCCCTACATGATGGCTTCCTAAGCTGATTATAACATAGGGCCCCTAACTTATCAATATGCTTTTGTGGAAGGTGCCAAGGTTGCAGGTCGGCAACACTTTTCTGAAGAAAGACATAACCGGTATGGAAGGCGCTTCTCCATATCAGGGGGCGGGGTGGTGCGAACACCCCGTTTCTGCTTTGCATTTTTTGTTGTTTTGCATCTATTATATCCTGCCCTTTTGGGAAAAGCGAGGGGCCGCTGGAAAAATAATACTGTACCATTCGGGCGCTGCCTGTGGGGAACCGCTGGCGCGCTTTTTTTGCGTCCTTTTGCCTGGCCTGCCAAGGGGTAAAAGCCGGGCCGGCGGTGCTTGCTGCCAAAGGCTATGGTACAGGCGGCCTTTCTATGTGTGAGCAAATGGCGGCGGGTATTTTAATTACAGCACCCTTGGGCGCAGTGCTTATGGATAAAACATACCGCCGCCTGCTCCGCCGGAATGCTGACAGCGATACTTGTGGGGAATAAAAGCCGCCCACAAAACATACAGAAAATACTTTGCAGCAGGGCCAACCTGCCTGTACACCAAATTTTATTGGGGAATAGTGAGAAAATGGTTGACTTTTTGAAAAAATCAGTTATAATAAAATTACAATAATAATAATTATTATTGATAAGGAGAAGCTATGGCAGAACTGACCCGGAGAAATTCCAAACAACGGCAAATAATTTTAGATGCCGTGCGGGCTGTGAAAAGCCACCCAACAGCGGAAGACATCTACCACATTGTAAGGCAGCAGGTTCCCAATATAAGCCTGGGGACGGTGTACCGCAACCTGAACCTGCTTGCCCAAATGGGCGAGATACAAAAGCTGGAGCTTGGCTGTGAAAACGATAGGTTCGACCGCACCTGCGGGCCCCATGCCCATTTAATATGCAGCCAATGCGGTAAAGTAATGGACCTGGCCCCGGAAATACAAAACGGGGCAGAACAACTGGTTGCCAACAGCTGCAAGGCAGTGGTAACACAAGTTATGGTAACCGCCTACGGCCTGTGCGAGCAGTGCCTAAAGGGCAAGGAATAAAGAAAGACGAAAGGTGGAAACAAATATGAATTTAAAAGGAACAAAAACAGAAGCAAACCTGATGGCCGCTTTTGCAGGGGAATCCCAAGCAAGAAATAAATACACATACTACGCTTCCAAAGCGAAAAAGGAAGGCTTTGAGCAAATTGCCGCCATTTTTACTGAAACAGCAAACAACGAGAAGGAGCACGCCAAAATGTGGTTTAAGCTCCTTCACGATGGGCAAATTGCCGATACCATTACAAACCTGAAGGACGCCGCAGCCGGTGAAAATTATGAATGGACAGATATGTATGCTTCCTTTGCAAAAGACGCAAGGGAAGAAGGCTTTGACCATATTGCTTACCTGTTTGAAGCCGTAGGCAAAATTGAAAAAGAACACGAGGAACGCTATTTGCAGCTGTGCAAAAATATTGAAGAAGGCAAGGTGTTCAGCAAGGACGGCACAAAGCAGGCTTGGATTTGCCGTAACTGCGGCCACATCCACTTTGGTGAAAACGCACCGGAAGTGTGCCCAGTATGTTCCCACCCCCAGTCCTATTTTGAACTGCGTGCAGTAAACTACTAAGAAAGTATTAGGCAGGAGTGGCACAGCGAAAGCTGCGCCACTCCTGTTTTCCTTGTAATTGGAAAACCCCCAGAAGAACCAGGGGCCAAGTCAAAAGTAGTTGTGAACAGATGGTACTTTACCAACGCATAGAGGGCTTTGCCCGCGTTGCATATAAAGGCCCCCCGGCCGCTGGCCGGGGGGCCTATTGTTTTATTACTAAAAGCAGATGCGCAAGGCTTCGTAAGAAAAATAATTTCGTTTTGCTCAACTATTTTTATTGTACTGCTTTTTTGGCGGTGTTTTCTTTTAAAGTAATAGATTCTTTCAAAACAGCGTCTTTAGGCAGCAGCTTGCCCATTACAATAAAGCGGACGTCGGTGCGGCGGCCATATTTGTAGGAGCAGGTGGAAAGGGTTAAAATTTTATCTGTACCGGTTACTTCCACATCATAAACAAATTCGCTGCGTTCTTTGGCGCCGTTTACAATGTTCATCATTTGGGCCTCTGTTATCTGTGCAGGAGAAGTTTTGCGGTCCTGGAGCACCTGTACATAGTCAAAGTCTGTAGTGGTGTAAGCAACGGCGAAAATTTCCCAAGCCATATCGTCCTCGGCAGTGGAGAAGTAGATGTAGGGATGCTTTTGGGCAAAGTCCTTATCGGCAAAGTTGAACAGCTGGCTAAAGCGTTCTTTATCTTTGGCGTCGTCATAGTTTACATTGTGGCCGTAAATAATGGTGCTGCGGAACAGGTCGTCCCTGGTATTGCCCATGGCGCATTCGTAGTCCACAAAGTAGCTGCCTGTCCAGCTGTATTCTTTCAGCTCGTTTTTGCGCATATAAAAGTCGTTGTTGGTGGTTTGCACTACGGCGGCGTTAATTTCTGTATCTGGAATTTGCAGCCAGCCAATAACATCGCTGTTTTTGGATTTTATTTCGGCAATTTTATCCTTAAACTCTGGGGCCTTTACCTTGGGTTCTTCCTCTTTTTCCTTGTCTTTATCTTTATCCTTGTCTTTGTCCGTTTTATCCAAGGGGTTTTCAAATTCCTCGGTTTCCTTATCCGGCTCCTTAGTTTCGTCCTCAGGGGCAGTGCGGTCACCGCAGGCAGCCATGCTGAAAACCATAGCCAGTGCCAGGAAAAGGCACATTGCTTTGGAAGCGTTTAATTTTTTCAGTAAATTCATACTGTGTTTCCTCCTAACCATTTAAGCCTTAGCCTACCACATTGCAAACAATGCCTTTTTCGGCGTCTAAAATAATCATGGTGCCGCTACGCAGAACCGTAGTACAGTTGGCTGCGCCCACAATAACGGGAATCCCTAAAGTGAGGCCCACAATGGCTGCATGGGAGTTTACATTGTTTTGGCTAGTGATAATACCAGCGGCTTTCTTTAATAAATCTAACATCTCATTAGATGTGTTGTCAATGACCAAAATATCACCAGGAGTAAAGGAAGTACGTGCCTCAGCCTCACTGTGGGCTACGCACACGTTGGCGCGCACCTGTTTGCCCCCAATGCCGTGGCCGGTAAGGATGACATCTCCCACTGTTTGTACTTTAATTAAGTTAGTGGTGCCGGGGATGCCCAAGGGAACGCCGGCGGTAATAACCACCAGGTCGCTGTCTTCCACATAAAGCTCCTCTTTCGCCCGCTGGACAGCGTGGGCAAAAAGGGAATCGGCATCCTGCTGTTCCTGGCAGAGCACAGGGTAAATACCCCAGGACATGGCCAGCTGGCGGTAAACCCGTTCGTTTACGGTACAGCCAATAATGGGGACCGCAGGGCGGTATTTACTTATCATGCGGGCAGTATGGCCGGACTGGCTAACGGTTAAAATGGCGGTAGCCTCCAAATCATGGGCGGTGGTGCAGGTAGCATGGGAAATGGCGTTGGTAACATCCCGTACAGCTTCGTGGCGGCGGCGGTCAAAGCGGCCGTGGTAGTCAATATCCTCTTCGGCGCACTGGGCAATTTTGGCCATGGTTGCCACAGCTTCCACCGGGTATTTGCCGGCAGCAGTTTCGCCGGAGAGCATAATGGTGCTGGTGCCGTCGTAAATGGCGTTGGCCACGTCGGTGGCTTCCGCACGGGTGGGGCGAGGGTTTTTCATCATGCTGTCCAGCATTTGGGTGGCAGTAATTACATATTTGGCGCTGTTGTACACCTTTTTAATAATCATTTTTTGAATAACGGGAACGTGCTCAAAGGGGATTTCAACGCCCATGTCCCCGCGGGCAATCATAATGCCATCGGAAACGCGGATAATTTCGTCAATATTGGCAACGCCCTGGGCGTTTTCTATTTTTGCAATAATGCGTACATCGCTGCAGTTAGCCTGATCCAAAATTTCACGGATGTCCAGTACATCCTGGGCAGTGCGCACAAAGGAAGCAGCAATAAAATCGAACCCAGCCCGAATACCAAAAAGGATGTCCTCCTTGTCCCTTTGGCTGATGTAGGGGATGGAAAGGTTTACATTGGGGACATTGATGCCCTTGCGGTCCGAAACAGGGCCGCCGTTAACAACGGTACAGTGGATTTCACAGTCTTCCACCGTATCCACCCGCAGTTCAATAAGGCCATCGTCAATTAAAATGGCGTCGCCGGCGTGTACATCGGCAGGCAGGCCGGCAAAGGAAATGGAGGCTTTGTCCTGGGTACCCATAACATCCTGGGTTGTTAAGGTAAAATGGTCGCCTTCCTGAAGGGTAATGGCTTTGTTTTCAAAGCAGCCAAGGCGGATTTCCGGCCCCTTGGTGTCCAGCAGGGTGGGCAGGGGAACATGAAGCTCCTGGCGCAATTTTCCAATAATATCCAGCTTGCGCTGGTGTTCTTCGTAAGTGCCGTGGGAAAAATTAAAACGGGCAATGTCCATACCGGCTAAAACCATTTGGCGCAGAACGTCCTCGGTTTCGCTGGCAGGCCCCAAGGTGCAAATAATTTTTGTTCTTCTCATGGTTATATCACAACCTATTCTGTTGGTAGTCTTTAAAAAAATAATGCCCCGCAAAGGCAGTCGCCCCACCTTTGCAGCTTGTCGTATTTTGGGGTATTATTGGTTATTATACTATATTAAATATATAATACAATGGTAAAAAAATCAACGATAGTAACGAATTTGTTATTATTTTGGACGTACCGCTATAATTACATAACAATAGTGTATGCAGAAAGGGGAAAAACAGCAGGGAAATTCTAAATTTTATTTGAACAAGTTCGCTTTGCGAACTTGCGGCCCCACACTGTGGGGCTTACTACCCGCTTAGCAGCCTCGCCTTCGCTTGGCATTACCAAAATCCCAGGCTCTAACGGTTAGAGGCCAGTGCCTATGACTTAGCACAGGCTTTGGGAGTGTCCCAAACTTCCAAAACAGAACCACCAAAGAGGGTGCTGCACTTTGTGGTTATTACACATTAAAGCGGAACA
>CAJTSZ010000105.1 GCA_910578755.1 uncultured Oscillospiraceae bacterium
GCTGTACAAACACCGGTTGCCGCCGCTTATTGAGTGGCACAATCAAATAAGGGGTATCCGTAGGGCGGAGCCCTCGGCGACTTTCTTTCCCCCATTTCTTTCTTCGTTAGAAAGAAATGGGGCCTGGGTGAAGGGGCGGAGCGCCCTGCATAAGGTGCGGGTTGCGTAAGCCCGTTGGTACAGGTGGGGTCTAGGCCGCGTAGATCCACAAGTAAAATACCCCAAGTTCGCAAAGCGAACTTGCTGTAACATTTGGGGGAGGGGTGAACCCCCAAAAAATTTGCTGAAAGAAAAACAATTTACAAGGAGGTACCAACAATGAATAAAAAAAATATTATCCTTACCGCCAGCACCCTTCTTTCTTTGGTCTGTGCTTCCCTGTTTTTCCTGAATTGGAACTTGGAACCCCTTTTCAAACAGGAAGAGCCGCCGGTCACAATGAACGATATTGAACAAGGAGGCACAGCAGATTTTACCGGTTCCACAGCCGGTGCGGATATTCCACGGCTGAACGGCGCGGCGGATTTTTCGGAAATCCTTTATGAACTGGACTATGTAACGGCGGAGCCGATTGGAATTGTGCCCACCGGCGTTTACAGCCTCAAACCGTGGGTAAGCCATTACAATACGCGCACCTACAGGGGCAGGACAACCACTGGAAGCCGCAGGGCCGAGGTTAGCACATCCAGCCTGGATATTTGGGGCAATTATAATCAATATTACCTTTTGGAACTTCCCGACCATACCTACATATTGGCACAAGTACCCCAGGCAGAAGCGGATGCAATTGCAAAGGGGAAAGGCCTTACCCTTCCCATTGGGCAGAAGGTAGGAATGACAAACACTGCCCGAAGCCATCTTGCCGCGGTTTGTGAGAAATACGGGGCTGATATGGACGGCGTGTTTTACGCCTTTGATAACCAGTGGCAGAAGGAACACCATTCCACCCTGTTTTTACTCCGCTTTGGAGCCGCTGCCCTGCTTTGGTTCGTACTGGCTGTGGGGCTGACGTTAGTCGGAGAAAAAATATTCAAAATAGAGGAAGTATAGCGGGACATGGAAAAAAGAAAACATAAAATGTTCCGGTTCATCTGCCTTTTTATTATCCTCGTGTTTATCCTTTTCCTGTTTCGGAGCTGCCAATCCTTTGGGTATGATTTTGAATATACATACACATCACCGCAGGGGACAAACTCATTTATTGTAAAATATGATTTTGTCAGCAGACCGGTGATTTTTAAAAGAGGATTTTTGTGGGATAAAAAGATATGGGAGTACCCTAATTCTGGCTTTATGGAAACTGTGTCCTTTGAACCGGAATGGCTTTCGGAAACTCAAATCCGGTTTATTTATGATGATGTAAACGATGAATATGATGAAGAATTTATCATTACGATCCCTTATTAACAAAAAAGGGCAGCCGCCGGGGATGCTTAATATTTCAATTGGTTAGGAGGTAACGAAAATATTGAAAATAAAAGTATTTGTTGTTGGAATAGCCTGCCTGCTGGTTTTGTCGCTGGCGGGCTGTTATGAATACCGGGGCCCTTATACCAAAGGAGATGTAAAAGCATACCTAACAGGGAGATACCCGGATGAAACAATCCATATCCGGTACAAGGGACTTCAAACCTGGGAGTGTTGGTTTGACGCGCTGCCGGATGCAGTTTTCCAGGTTTGGGTAGGGCAGGGCGGCGGCGACCCAGTGCCAATGCTCTACTCTAAACTGGTTTCTGATGAGGCAGAGGTGCTTCCGGCATATTATCTAAAGCAATACCGCAAAGAGGGAGGCAGCTTGGACGCGTGGGAATTGTATGACGATACCTTGTATACCAAATACACTTCTATTACCGATGCTGCCCAAGCCTTCAAACAGCTGTCCACTTTTTATGCCTGGGTAGAGGATAAGCCTTTGGGCCAGCTGGTACCAAAGGGCAGGTATCACTTCCAGCCGGAGCTGCCTTGGCAGACCTATTCACCCCAGTTCCACAGCTTTCAGGATGTGGTTGTCCATGGGCTACAGGATGACTTGGAAGCGGTGCGGGAAGCCCTGAAGGATTCCATAAAGAAGTATTATGCCTTTTACCAGCTGCCCTGTGATGAATTTTCCAAAACAGAGATGGAAGAATACGCGGCAAAAACCTGGCCCTGGGCTCCAAAGCCCCAAGTCCGGCAAGGGGAAGAAATTTTGCCGCCGGAGCTGCTGGGTGGTATTGGCTTGGAAAGCGGTGTTATCAGCTATGGAGGCCTTTACACCCTGCTGACCCGCCTGGATTTTGATGTGGAAGGGACGGCGGAGCATTTCACCGTCACCGGCGCGGATGGGCATTCCTACGAATTTTCCTACAGCTTTTGGGAGGAAAAGGAAATGGATTGGGCCAATAACCAAACCATCACCCTGCCGGTATGGTATCACCTTCGGGACGGCTACCCGGTTGCAATAGAGGACGAAACCAGCTGGATGTACCGGGGGCCGGTGATTGGCCTAAAAGGAGGCTGGAACATTGACACCCATAACGGCTACTTCCATTTTTATATGCCGTTTTTTGAAATTACCGGCCTAAGGGCTTCCTGGGACAAATAATTAAAAGGAGAAATAGAACATGATTAACCAGCTTTCCCCGAAACCAAAAACCAGTGAAAAACTGAAAGCAAGGCAATATGGAGCTGCAACGCTGATTTATCTTTTGGTGGCTGTCATTATGACCATTGTTCGTGTGCTGTGGGGAGATATTCTGTTTGGAAGCGGCAGGGATACCATATCTTTAGGTCTGGTCATTTTTTATGTACGTAATGTTGTACTGCTTTTTGGGGCTGTAGATCTTGTTTCTGCGGTCTATCATTTTATGGTTTGGAACCAAAACGGGCGCAAGCCTATGGACGATGACAATGACAGTGTGTTTGCGGACTGGAAAAGCGGGGAGCGTTCTCAAGTGAAAACAGCCCTTGTTTTCTTAGCTTTTATTATAGCAATGGCGCTGGTGATTGTTGTACAGGCATAAGGCAGTACAGCCCCATGGAAAACAGAATGTCCAATGCAAGGAGGAAATTTTATGAACGTTGTAAAATTAGCGGATTTATTGTTGTCTCCCGATGAAAAACGTGAGATGCAAAGTTCTATGGAATTGTTGGAGCAGTCAAACTATTCTGCGTTCTATGAGAAAAACCAAATCATTATCCAAAACATATTGTTTTTGGAAACACTGGATGAATTTTTGGATTTTTCCCAGGATAACCGTTTGGATGTTGAGTGTTTTTGCGCTGCCTTTTTGTGTGAAAAAGGCTATGGTATTCAAGTTGGAGGCTATGAAGATGATTTAACTGATACACTGGCCAATTTTTTCAAGGAAAGGGCAGTGGGATATTCCGAAATTTTAAAAATTATTTCCAAAGAAAAAATATATACCGATTGCAGTGATTATGATAATTTCAAAAAGTCTTTGGAAGCAATCAACCAAATATTAGGCACCCATGGACTCCAACTGACCGTGCTGGAGGATTTTGTTTACTGTAGCTGTGAATATACGGTGCTGCTCATGAAAAAAGCTCTCGTTAGTGAAGTAGTTTCTTCTTGGGACAGTGATAATTTTGAAATTTTCTTGTAATTCGGTTACAACAAAAGTTGAAAAACCATAATTTGCATGGCTTCTCACTTGGATATGAACCTTCCCATAGAAGAAATCAAAGGCTTTTCCGTGGGTAAAATGGTGTTGTTTACCGCTGTAACAATTCAAAGCAAGGCCGGTGAATCCTACCGGTTTCCCAGAAAAAAACTGCAAGATTGGTTGCGGCAGGCGAGCGTTCAGCGGGCGGCAGGATAGAAAAAGCCTATCCTGCCGCCCTATTTTGAAATTCACCATTCATTCAAGAATAATCAAATGGTTTTGTAATAAGCTGCTACATTTAGGACAGGGAACCTTTTGAAAAAAAGGAGGAATATCAGGAAACCTATTTTTTGTTTCATAATAGAAACCTGGATCAGCTTCGCACAGCGGTATAATAATTGGAGCATAGAGTACATATCTGCAATTTCTGCACATCCATGAGTCACGATATCTAACATGGAAAAAAGTGTTTTCTTTTTCATAGCACAGGACTGGTTCCCATTCAAAACTTAGCACGGCCCTATTTTTGTGATGTCCAAAAGCAAGATACAGTGCATCAAATTTTTTGGTTACTTGAACGTAGCGTATAACCCAATCCATTGCCCAAGAGGGAATGAGGTTTTCCAATAGTTCTTGATTTTCTATGAGAAAAGAATAGTGTTCGGGAGAAATAATATAGGTTTCTATGTCATCTATGCAGCATATTGCTGAACTATATTTTTCTATTTGTTTCAACCTATCAGTTAGCTTCATACATGCTCCCCCTAACATTTCCCACCTGTCTGTTAGCTTGTTGCCCCAAATATAGCACATCTTCCCACCAAAAGCAAACCGCGTTCTATTTCTATTCCAATTATCCAAACCGTTAAGGGCCAAGCAGTATTTTTTGCAAAGGGCGTGAAATCTTTGCTTTGAAGCCCTGGCAAGGGAGATACAGGATATTGTGTTCTTCAAGTAAATGAAATATAATGCTGCTGAAGGAAACAAGGGAATTTTGCTCCGGCGAAACAAAATATAAAAGTAAAAAGGAAATGGTTATGGACAAGGTAAAAAAAGATTTTATACAAAAAGAATTGAGCCGCTTTGGAATTTTGGCATTGGTGTTTGCAGTATGCTTTCTTGTCCTTTTGCGGTTTGCCTCCAGTTTGGCGCCCTACCAGCCGCTGCTTTTGCTGGGTATGGCCGCAATTATTGCTTTAGGGGCTTTGCGCTCATTGGTGCTGGCCCATTCTGCCATGGGCAATTTGACGGGCCATGATACTTATTTGCTGGATAAAGAATACACCGCGCCCCACCCTGTTTATAAGGTTTGGCAGGGCGAAATCCATTTGATGCAAAGCTTTATTGTTTGCCGGAATAGGGGCCGTCTGCTTTTCATCCCTATTCACAACATGGAACGGGTGGAGTGCCGTTTTAACCGCACTGCTATGGGGAAAGTGCCGTTTGCGAAGTTCATTATGGACACAGGCAAAACCTTTACCATTGACTTTTTGCCAAACCGCCCCAAAGAAAGCCAGGCCATTTTTGAGTGGATTACAAAGCGCCTGGGGAAAGAAAAGGTCATCGTCTTTTAAATAAAAAACCGTTGAGCAAAGCTCAACGGTTTTTTATTTCATATTAAGCTAAAACTACTTTTTGTGCTCAACCTGGTTATAGATAGCCAGCATATAATTAGCCAAGCTTTCAGCGCCGGAACTTTTTACAGACTGGCGAGTGGTAATGCGGATACGTTCCTTTTCTTCCGGGGTCATGCGGCCAATGTGGCGCAGCTCATCCCCCATTTCCTGGGCAGTTTTAAACAGGTAGCCATTGGTGCCAACACAAATTTGGTTTTGGTTCAGTTCATCAAACCGCTGAAGTACAGGCAAGCCGGCCGCCATGCCCTCCAACATGGAAATGGAGTTCATCTCCGAAAGGGATGCGGTAATGTACACATCGGCAGAAGCAAGGTAAGGGGGAAGGTCCGGATGTTCAATGCGCCCAGTGAAGGAAACCCTGTCCTCCAGCCCCAAGGCCTTGGCCTGTTCTATTAAAGGTTCTCTGTCCGGCCCATCGCCAATAACCATCAGGTAAAAGGGTTCGTCCTTTTTAATTTCCTTTTTCCAGTAGTCCAGCAGAACATCCACGCTTTTTTCCTTGCCTAAACGGCCCACAAAGCAGGCGAGCACAGCGTCCTTTGGCACGCCAAACCTTTGGCGTATTTGCTCCCGCTGTTCTGGCGTTACCTTATCCGGCGCAAAGGCGTCCAGCTCCACAGAGTTTGGAATAACATTGACAGGGCGTTTCAGCCCTACCTTATGGAGGTACTCCTCACACTTTACAGAAGGGCCTGTAATGGCGTTGGCAGAGCGGGCTATCATTTTAAAATACTTATGGGAAAGCTTTCTGGTTAAACCCACCAACGGCCGCGGGGCTACATAATAAATGTATTCATCGTACATGGTGTGCAGGGTATAAACCAGCGGGGCCTTTAAAATTTTAGCAATGCCAATGCCGGAAACCCCTATGCCAAATTCATTGTGGATGTGGATAATATCCGGCTTAAATTCAGAAAGGAAATGCAGCCTGGTAGCGCTGACAGCGCCTGCAAGGTCAAACCCATAAATCCGTTTGGAACGGTGGGCAGGGCAATGCAGAATACCGTCTTTAATATAATGCTTATGGGTAGAAGAGTCGGCAGTGACCACCAGCACAGTATGTCCTGCGGCCTCCAGCCCTTCCTTTAAAATTTTAACATGGGTAACAATCCCGTTAATGTGGGGAGTGTATGTTTCTGTAAACAATGCTACTCTCATTGTTTTGCCTCCAATGGTTTAATTGCCCGCCAAATAAAACGTTTTGCAGAAAGGAAATGCGGGGGTTTGTATTATAAAATTAAGAAAAAATGTTTATTGATACTGTATTTACCTGGTGGAGATATTATAACAACTGTTTCAAAAAATAGCAAGATACTTTGCTAAAGTTTTTTGCTATTTTTGTAATAATTATATGGAAACTGTCGAAATTTGTGGCAACAGGTTTGCTTGGGGCGGTATTTCCACTGGTGCTAAACGGAGAACGGGTTGGGGGCTGCGCAGCAGGCGCCTTGTGCTGTGGAGTGTTGGCTATACAAAGAAAAGGGACTGTGGGTAGTAGTTCCCATAGAAGAACTATGGTATAATAACGACAAAGTCGTTATTATAGGGATTTTAAATGCCCTTTTTCTTACCCCTTGCGGAGCAGAAA
>CAJTSZ010000106.1 GCA_910578755.1 uncultured Oscillospiraceae bacterium
CGGGCTGTTTGCCCTTCCTGCCTCATGCACAAAAAAATAGTTTCACTTCGCTCAACTATTTTTTATTGTTTAATAAAAAAAGTTCCTATTCCCCAAACTGCCTGCGCAGTTCCTCCAGGGCCTTTTTTTCAATACGGCTGACGTAAGAACGGGAAATATCCAGCTTTTTGGCCACTTCCCGCTGGGTAAGAGGGCGGGTGCCATACAGGCCATAGCGCATGGTGAGGATTTTTTTCTCCCGTTCGCTAAGGTTTGCCTGAATAAGCTGATACATTTTGTGGGATTGGATATTCAGGTCAATACTGTCCAAAATATTGGTTTCATCTGGCATAATATCAATTAAAGTAATGGCGTTGCCGTCCTTATCCGTATCAATAGAATCACTGAGGTAAACGTCGTGCATACTTTTCTTTTTATTGCGGAAGTGCATAAGGATTTCGTTTTCAATACAACGGGAGGCGTATGTAGCAAACTTTGTTCCTTTGGTATAATCAAAACTGGAAACTGCTTTAATAAGCCCAATGGTGCCAATGGAGATTAAATCCTCTTGGTCCCGGTAGGTGGAATAATATTTTTTTATAATGTGGGCCACCAGGCGCAGGTTATGTTCAATCAATTTATTTTTAGCCGCCTCGTTTCCCTCTTTTACCCCTTTTAAACATTCCAGCTCTTCCTCCTTGGAAAGGGGCTTTGGGAAGGAGCCTCCAGCAGTAATGTGCAGGGCAAAGTACATTATGTGGGAAAGGGCGAACAGCAGCATGGGAGAATACATAAAAATCAATCCTTCCGTTTCAATTTACACTGTAAAGAGGGCGCAGCCGCCCCATGGTGTTATATTATGCGGCAAGGAAGGAAACAGTGCCTGTACAGGAAAAAAACAGCTTATCCCTTAAATAGTTTTATAGTTGGAACAGTTATAGAACACTGATTGCTTTTGGTGGGGAGATGTGTTACACTTAAACCAATCTGACAAATTAGAATTGACACATGGAGGAGAACATTTTATGTTTTTTAATAAAAAGAAACCAAAAGAAAGTAATGAGATTATGAACAAAGAACTAAAAGAACGCATTGCCGACACGGCCTTAAGTATATTGCAGGAAGGTATAGATTTTGAAGATTTGGCATATACAAAAGTAGAATTTGGCTATTTGTTTGATATTGACGGACATGGGATAGAATCGTTATTTAAAATTATTACAGACAAAACAACAGCATATTTTGCTGTTCAAGGAACAAGTATGTTAAGACTTAATTTTTCAGAAGAATTGTTCCAATCTACAGTTGATGGATTTTTGGACTTGCATAGTTAACTTCCCTTTGATTGGCCCAGTGGGGCGGTGATAGGTGTTCCCTTTCCCGCCCCACTGTTTTTGCACCCTCCTTCCATTGCACCATTTGTCCATGGGGCGGCAAATACCCAAATGGAATTTTGGTGTACTTCCATCTGCGCTATTTTAATCAGCGCAAGGAAGAATCGGGACAAAAATAACCCAAGCTTATCTTCCAAAAGAAGATAGGCTTGGGTTACTTTAACCTAATTTTATGCTGCAAAAAATGCCGTCGCCAGTGTTCAGCTTCACTGAAACAAAATAAAAGAGCCCGAACACATATTGTGTTCGGGCTTAACTTGGTGCCGGTGGTCGGACTTGAACCGACACGGGTCGCCCCAACGGATTTTGAGTCCGTCACGTCTGCCATTCCATCACACCGGCATTTCTTAGTGCTTTTATAGTATACAGCAGATTTTAAAAAAAAGCAAGAGGTAAAATAAAAAAATATTATTTTTTTGTTGTTTAATCCATTGGCAGTGAGCTAAGGATATGCAGGTTCTGTTAAAATACGCCCACACCTTTATTTTTGCAATAACAAAACCTGCATATTACTCCCCTGCGCCCAAGGTAGAGGGCGTTACTCCACTGTAACGCTTTTCGCCAGGTTGCGGGGTTTATCAATATCGCAGCCCTGCTGCAGGGCCATGTAATAAGCAAACAGCTGGCCATACACTGCCGCTAACAGCGGGCCCTCTATTTCGCCATTGGTTGGCAGCCGCCACAGTTCCCCTGGTATTGTGCAGCCTTCCCCAGTAATAAGCAGCAGCTTTGCTCCCCTGGCCCGCACTTCCTCCAAGTTGGAAAAGGTTTTCTCCCGTACCTTGTTTTGTGTGGCAATACCTACCACCAAAGTGTTTTCGTCAATAAGGGCAATGGTACCATGCTTTAGCTCTCCTGCGGCGTAGGCCTGGGCCGGAAGATAGGAAACCTCCTTCAGCTTAAGGGAAGCTTCCAGGGCGGTATAATAATCCGCCAAACGGCCAATAAAGAAAATATTGCTGCAGCTGCTTTGGGCAGCGGCAAATGCTTTAACCTGGGGGGCGTCAGCTAAAACCTGTTCCACCTGGGCAGGAAGGGCCAGCAGGCGGGTTAGGTAGCTTTTCATGGTTTTTTCGTCAATTTCTCCCCGCAGGCGGCCCAGCTCCAGGGCCAGCAAGGTAAGCAGCAGCACCTGGGTCAAGTAGGCCTTGGTGGAGGCTACTGCAATTTCCGGCCCAGCCAAGGTGTACATTACCCCTTGGGCCTCCCGGGAAATGGTGCTTCCAATTACATTGCTTACTGCCAGCACCCAGCAGCCGGCCTCCTTTTCCCGGCGGAGGGCCGCCAAGGTATCGGCTGTTTCGCCGGACTGGCTTACCGCAATAAACACCTCCTGGGGCGAGGATGGGTGATCGTCGTAACGGAACTCACTGGCTACCTCTGCCCGGCAAGGTATTTTGGCCAGCTTTTCCACCATAGCTTTGCCCATAGCAGCCGCATGGTAGGCTGTGCCGCAGGCTGCTATGGAAATACCTGTTATGGCCAAGGCCTGCTCCTTGGTAAAGGGGATGGTATTGGGGCGGATTGCCATAGCCTCCCGGTCAATATAATGGTTCAGGGTATCTTCCAATGCTTTAGGCTGGTCAAAAATTTCTTTCAGCATATAGTGGTCAAATCCGCCTTTTTGCGCTGCCTGCTGGTTCCAGGAAATTTGTTCTGTTTTTCTTGACTGCTGCCTCCCCTGCAAATTGAATACAGCAGCCTTGGCTGGGGTGAGGACAGCAATATCGTCATCCTCCAAAAAACAGATGGTACGGGTGTGATCCAAAAGAGCTGTAATATCGCTGGCAATAAAGGTTTCCCCTTCCCCCAGGCCAATCACCAGGGGGCTTTGCCTGCGGGCGGCGTACAGGGTATTTGGGGCAGCGGCGTCCAAAATGCCCAAGGCGAAGGAGCCCTTCAACATGGGGAGCACTTTTTCCAATGTTTTTTGCATATTGCCCTGGTAATAAAACTCCAACAGCTGGGCCACTGTTTCTGTATCCGTTTCGGAGGTAAAAGCCACCCCCTGGGCCTCCAGCTCCTGGCGCAGTTCCTTGTAATTTTCAATAATGCCGTTGTGTACCACGGCAACACGGCCATTTTGGCTGGACTGAGGGTGGGCATTGGCACAGGAAGGCTTGCCGTGGGTGGCCCAGCGCGTATGGCCAATTCCGGTGCGCCCGGCAATGGGCTCTTCCTCTATTTTTTTGCGCAGGCAGCTAATGCGGCCAGCTGCCCGGCGTACAGCAATGCCCGCCGGGCAGGTTTCCCCAATTCCGGCAGAGTCATACCCTCTATACTCCAAGCGCTCCAACCCTTTCAAAAGCATTTCTGTGCATTCTTGTTCCCCGGTATAACCAACAATTCCACACATAGCAAACCCTCCTTTATTGGTGCTGTTTTAGTACGTTTTATTATAGCGATATCCCATATTTGCTGTCAACAAAAACAGGGAGCTATTGGGGACCTTACTGTAAATTTACGGTTTCGTTACATTTATATAGCCCCCTATGCAGGCTGCACTTTGTTTATAATTAGCCATCCCCCAGCTATTACGCCGGGGAGTTGCGTCCAGCTCCTGTTTTTAGGAGGATAAGGAGGTGCTTTTGGCAATAAAACAGAAAATGGGAGTGGCGCCCCTTGAACTGCGCCACTCCCGCTTAATGCTTTATTTTCCTGCCCGCCAAGATCCCATTATTCGTGCTTAATGGCTTCCAAGGCGCTGATTTTTACTGCCCGGTTTGCCGGGGAAAAACCAGAAACAAGGCCAATTAGGGTTGCAAACACAATGGCGGAAAGGGCCAGCCAGGTGGGTATAACGGAAAGTTCCCCCCCCATAGAGCCCATGCCACCCAGCATACCGCCGAAGCTATTGCCACCCAGCATACCGCTTGCCACAACATAGTTGAGCAGCTTGGAAAGCCCCATACTGATAGCTACACCAATAACACCGCCCCAAAAACCGATGAGGCCGGCTTCCATTAAAAATACAGTGCGGATGTTGCCCAGCTTACAGCCCAAAACCTTCATAACGCCAATTTCCCGGGTTCTTTCGTAAATAGACATAACCATGGTATTGCTGATACCAATGGCTGCTACCAGCAGGGAGATGGCGCCAATTCCCCCCAAAAACAGCTGCTGCTGCTGCATTTGTTCCATCATAGGCTTGCGGACAGATTCCAGGGAGTAAGTATCAAACCCTAATTCCTGAATGGCTTCATCCACGGCGGCCACCTCTTCAATAGAGGCCGCTTTTACAATAGCCCGAGAGTAATCGTAAATATCTGTTCCGCCCCGGGTGGTTGTTTCCTTAATTTTGTTTTGCTTGGCGTAGGCCTTGTACAGCTCCCTCAGGTCCTCAATATCCATAAAAACCGTGTAAGGGTTTTGGTCGCGCCCGTTTCCCGCAGAAAGAACGCCTGTAATATTGGCCTCATAGGTTAAAGAAGGATATTTTGGGTCACCGTTTTCATCTGTTTCATTGGATTCCAGCAGCAGGGTCATTTTATCCTTCATAGGATCCACATAGGGCGGCAGCTCGTTGCCCTGGGCGTCTGTCATGCCCTTCCAGCGGTAGCCGCCATACTTCTGCTTTGTGTCGCTGAATTCATAGGCACATTCCGACCCAAACAAAAGGTTAATTTTTTTCCCTGTGCTTGGCTCCAGCAGGGTGCCTTCACTAGTGGTATAGCCAAAGTCTGCCAGGGTATCGGAGTAAACGCCCTGGACACCCCACAGGTAATACTGGTAGCGGTCGTTGCGGCCTGCCGTCAGCTTCATTGACATATTGGGCGGGTTCCAATAGGGAGTAATTGCTGCCACGCCAGGCATATTTTTAATTTGCTGGATTGTATCGTCGTTAAGTTTTACCTGGTCGGCATTTTCCGCGCTGCCGGAGTAGTTATAAATTTCAATTTGGGTTAAGTCCCCCATGCTGTTGATGCGCTCTTCCATCGCAACCGTTTGCCCAATCCCCAAGGAAACCATAACCACAATGGAGCAGGTGCCCACAATAACCCCTGTAACTGTAAGCATTGTACGCATTTTTCGCCGCAGCAGATTTTTAAAGGTCATGGAAATTAAATCAAATATTCTCATCGTCGTCCTCGAATTCCTTGGCTGCTTTTCGTTTTTTCACAATAATTACAGAAACAACAATGACAGCAATGATCACGCCGCCCACAATGGCGCCAGTTTGCCACTTTTGCAGGCCCTGGGGGGCGTTGGGGTCAATGGGGTTGCCAAATTCATCGTAAATAATGCCGTTGTCCACAGGCATATCCGGTATAGGGTTATAGTCGTAGTTGGGGGCCTCCTGGAAGGTAGCCTGGAAAGGTACCCGCACTTCCTTTACATTGGCCATGGAGTCCTCATAGGTGTATACAATGGCGCCCTCAAAGGTACCAGCCTCTGTGCTGCTTATGGAAAATTCCACTTCGCTGGAACCGCCGGCCACTACGTTGCCCTTGTGAACAGTGCGTTCGGTGCAGGTAATGGGTTCATTGGCCTCCAAGGTAGCGGTGAGGTTGTAAATATCTCCCCGGCTTTTGTTGATGTACTTGGCGGTAATATAGGTTTCCTCCCCTACTGTTGTCTGCATAATTTCGGAAACCGGGTCGGCAGAAAAGCGGTCCTGCTGAATAACGGGGATAGAAATTTCCTGGGACATTTCCCCTTTTTGCCGGGCGTCGTCGGCCACATACTCGTATGTAAAGGAAATACTAATGGTGTGGGACTTTGCCTCCGCATTGGGCAGGGCAGAAATTTGCAGCTGCTTTTGGAAGGAGGAGTTCTTCTTTAAGCTTTTAATATAAAAGGTGTTGGAGGAGTTGGTAATCTGCAGGCCGTCGGAGGTGGTGACCTTCATAATAATGTTATCCAGGTTGGTTCGGGTATGGGTGTTGCGGCAGGTAATAGTCAGCGGGAAGCTGCTGCCTGCAGAAACAGCCTGGGTACCGCCGGTGGAGTATTCCTCAATAATAATGTAGGGGGTGGAAGTTTTAATATCCGGCGTGGTGTCCCCGTTATTATTATTGTTATTATTGTTGTCGCCGTTTCCAAAGTTGACATCCCCGCTGCCGTTGTTATTATTGTTGCCGTCATTGGGCTTGTCCGGGATTTCGGCGTTAGTGAAGGTAAATGTTTTTTCCCCGGTACAGCGGTATGTAGTCCCAGTCCCAGTTCCAGTTTTTTCTGTTTTCTCATAGGCTAAGTCTACGGTAACTTCGTTATTTAAATCATCAAAGGACAAATCATCTACAATAAAAAATACAACCAAAGACCCGTTGGCAACTGTTGAACCAGTATATGGGGCTTTCCCTTGGTATGTTTCTCTTCCAAAATGAACTTGAGCATCAATAGTGTTTTCATCCACACCATAGTCACCTACAGATGTATTTTTGTCCGCTACGGCAAAAAGTATTTTTATGGAGTCATACTGTGTGTAGGAACTA
>CAJTSZ010000107.1 GCA_910578755.1 uncultured Oscillospiraceae bacterium
ACGTCACCAGTGTCAATCCCCAGGCGGTGAAAAATCATGGAAAGCTCATTCATAAAGGCAATGTTGATGTCCCGCTGGCTGTTTTCAATCACCTTTGCCGCCTCTGCCACCAAAATGGAAGGCGCCCGGTGTACTCCTGCCTGTACCACCAAACGGTATACCCGTTCAATTTCCTCCAGGGCCTCCTGTCCTGTGGCGGAAACTACCTTTACAATGTTTTCCAAACGGTGGAGGGGGTCGCCGGGGTTAATGCGCTCCGGGGAATAACCCACCGCAAAATCCTCCCCGCATTTTAACCCCGAAGCCTGCTCCAACAGAGGAATACAGATTTCTTCAGTAGCCCCAGGGTATACGGTGGATTCATACACCACAACAGAACCCTTGCCCAGCCGCCGCCCAACACACAGGCTTGCCTGTTTTAAGGGCTCCAAATTGGGGGTACAGTCGTCGAAAATGGGGGTGGGAACAGCAATAATATGGAATTTTGCCTGCTTTAAATCGTCAGGGTTGCTGGTGAAGCGCACACAGCTGGAACCCAGCAGCAGGGGCCCCACCTCCATGGTAGGGTCCTCCCCGCGCCGCAGCTGTCCTATTTTTTCCGGGTTGGCGTCGTACCCAATAACGGGACAGTAGTGGGCAAAGGCCACGGCCAAAGGCAGGCCCACATAGCCAAGCCCCACAACTGAAAGGGCAGCGCCCCCGCAAAGCAGCTCATGGTAAATGTTCATTTTTAAACCTCCAAATAAAACGTCCTGCTATGAAATAATCATAGTAAAAAAGAAAGCTCTTTAGAACTAAGACAAAAAATTCCTTGCTGCATGGACATATTTAACATAAATTTCCCTAAAAAAGGGGATGAAAAAACAGATTTTACCACATATTTAAGAAAAATAAAGGAAAATATTCTTGTTATTTCCAATACAAAAAAGGAAGAAACAGGGAAAAATGCGTTGTCCGTTTTTGGCAGCGCCTTTGGAAGGGCAGCAGAGGAATTCAATTTTTTACAGTATGGAAAAACAGAAAAATCTAAAAAAGACAAGAAAAATATCAAAATTGAACAATGAAACAGAAAAACCATAAAATAAAAGTTTGTAAAACCAACAAAAAATTGTGATTTATATATTCCTTTTTGAAAAGAAAAATGGTAATATATAAGTAATGAAAGGGATTCCCTTTCATGTGTAAGGATACACAAATCAAAGGAGAGATGATGAAAATGAAAATGAAAAAACTGTTGGCAGCTATGTTAGCCTGCGCTATGTTGGCTTCTTTTGCCGCTTGTTCTTCCAGTGAGGACAAACCTGCTGCGGACAACAAACCTGCAGAAACCACAGAAAAAACGGAAGACAAGAAAGAAGAAACCAAAAAAGATGACACTACAGCAGCAGAGCTGCCAGCTATCGGCGTAACTATTTACAAATACGACGATAACTTTATGACCTACACAAGAAAAGCAATGGAAAATGCAGCAAAAGATGTTGCCGTTCTTAACCTCAACGACTCTCAAAACGACCAAACAAAGCAGCTGGAACAAATCGACGTTTTAATCAACCAGGGTGTTAAAGCCTTAATCATCAACCTGGTAGACCCTTCCAACGCCCCTGTTGTAGCTGAAAAAGCAAAAGCTGCAAATATTCCTGTTGTGTTCGTAAATAAAGAATACCCAGAGGGCACCGACAAAATCGATTATGACAAATGCGTATACGTTGGTACCACCTCCGAGGAATCCGGTATTATCCAGGGCCAGCTGATTCTGGATGCCTGGAACGCCAACAAAGAAACATGGGACAAAAACGGCGACGGTAAACTCCAGTACGTTATGCTCATGGGCGAAGTTGGCCACCCAGACGCCGAAGCAAGAACAAAATACTCTATCCAAACATTAAACGACAACGGTGTTGAAACACAGGAACTGGCGAACCAGTCCGCTACATGGGACACCGCAAAAGCAAAAGACCTGATGGATACATGGCTTGTTAAGTTCCCAACCGAAATTGAAGCAGTTATCTGCAACAACGACGGTATGGCAATGGGCGCTATTGAATCCCTCAAAGGCGCCGGCTACTTTGCCGACGGCAAGTATATGCCTGTATTCGGCGTTGACGCTTTGCCAGAAGCCCTCGACCTTATTGAAGCTGGCGAAATGGCTGGTACTGTTTTGAACGACCCACTGAACCAAGGTAAAGCTTGCGTGGAACTGGCTGCCAACTATGCAGCAGGTAAGGACCCGCTGGAAGGCACCTCCTGGAAGCTGGACGAAACCAAAGCTGTCCGCGTACCATACCAGGCAATTACCATTGATAACCTGGACGTTGCAAGAGAAGCGTACGGTAACTAAAGGTTACCGTGGTAACTAAAGTTACCGCAGGGACCAATCCCTTGGTAAAAAACAGGCGGAAGTTCATAAGTAAATAAAATAAGCAGACAAAGGCTGTTTGCCTTTGTCTGCTCATTGGATATATGAAACGAAAAGTGGTGACGAGCATAAATGGGTAACTATATTTTGGAAATGACGGGTATCGTCAAAGAGTTCCCAGGCGTAAAGGCCTTGGATAACGCACAACTTTTTCTTCGCCCAGGCACAGTACACGCCCTTATGGGGGAAAACGGCGCAGGCAAATCAACGCTGATGAAATGTTTGTTCGGTATTTATAAAAAGGACGCGGGTTCCATTAAGGTAAATGGTGAAGAGGTGGAATACGAAGACCCAAAACAAGCCTTGGACCATGGTGTTTCCATGGTGCACCAGGAGCTGAACCAGGTACGGCAAACACGGGTGGCGGATAATATTTGGCTGGGGCGTTTCCCTGTAAAAAACGGGTTTATTGTGGATGAGCACAAAATGATTTCCGAAACACAAAAAATATTCGATGACCTTGCAATTAACGTCGACCCCAAGGAAAAGGTGGCAAACCTTTCTGTTTCCCAGGCACAAATGGTAGAAATTGCAAAAGCAGTTTCCTACAATGCTAAAATTGTTGTAATGGATGAGCCAACTTCTTCTTTAACAGAAAAAGAAGTTGAGCACCTTTTCCGCATTATCAACCATTTAAAGGAACAGGGCGTCGGCATTATATACATATCTCATAAAATGGAAGAAATTTTAAAAATTTCTGACGATGTTACCATTATGCGCGACGGTAAATGGATTGCCACCGAACGCGCGGAAGACCTTACAACCGATAAAATTATTAAACTTATGGTAGGGCGTGACCTTACTAACCGTTTCCCACCCAAAACAAACCAGCCGGGGGAAACCATCCTTAGTGTGGAAAACCTTTCCACAAAGTTTTTGCCCAAGGTGGACAATGCCTCCTTTGAGCTGAAAAAAGGCGAAATCCTCGGTATTGCCGGCCTTATGGGCTCCCGCCGTACCGAATTGGTGGAAACCATCTTCGGCATCCGTACACGGGAGGGCGGCAGTATTACCCTAAACGGAAAAGAAGTTCAAAACAAAAGCGCTATTGATTCTATTAACAACGGCTTTGCCCTCCTTACGGAGGAACGCCGCCAAACAGGTATTTTTGCTGGGCTTTCTATCCGTTTTAATTCCATTATTGCCAATATTAAAAGCTATGCCAACCAGGTTGGCGCCTTAAACGAAGGCAAAATGAAAACCGATACCAAATGGGTAATTGATAGTATGCGGGTAAAAACACCGGGGGAGGGCACTAAAATTGGCTCCCTTTCCGGCGGCAACCAGCAAAAAGTAATTTTGGGCCGCTGGCTTTTAACGGATCCCGAAATCCTTATGCTGGACGAGCCAACAAGGGGTATTGACGTTGGCGCCAAGTACGAAATCTACCAGCTTATTATCGACCTGGCCAATAAAGGCAAAGGCGTTATTGTAATTTCTTCCGAAATGCCGGAGCTTCTGGGTATCAGCGACCGCATTTTGGTTATGAGCAACGGCAAGGTGGCAGGCATTGTAAATACTGCCCAAACCAACCAGGAAGAAATTTTAGCGCTGGCGGCAAAATATATCTAAGGGGTGTTGTAAGTGGATAAAGCAAGCAAAAAAAAGCTAACCGATTTTCTTTTAAACTACGGCATTTATATTGTTTTCTTTTTGATGATTGTAGCAATCATTATTACCGACCCAAAATTTGTTTCCCTAAACACATTCACCACAATCCTGACCCAGTCCTCTACCCGGTGTATTTTGGCCTTGGGCGTTGCGGGCTTGATTGTACTGGCAGGTACCGACCTTTCTGTTGGCCGCATGGTGGGCTTGGGCGGCGTTTTGGCAGCGTCCCTGCTCCAAGCCCCGGACTTCGCAAGAAGAATTTACCCTAACCTGCCCTCCTCCTGGGGATTCATTGCCTTGGTAATTTTGGGCGTTGTTCTCCTTTTGGCCTTGGCCTCTACAGTAAGCGGCGTTATGGTTGCCACCCTGCATATGCACCCGTTTATTGCCACCTTGGGTATGCAGCTTATTCTCTACGGCGTGTGCTCTACCTATTACAACCAAATTGGCGGCTCCCCCATTGGCAGCTTAAACGAGAACTTTAAAAATATTGCCCAAGGCAAGCTCATTGACCTGGGGGCAAACGGCAGTATTTCCTACCTGCTTATTTATGCAATTATTGCCATTGGCATTATGTGGTTTATCTGGAACAAAACACGCCTTGGAAAAAATATGTTTGCCGTTGGCGGCAACAGCGAAGCCGCCGAGGTTTCCGGCGTAAATGTAACAAAAACCATTATTATGGTGTTTATGATGGCCGGTATCTGCTATGGCTTTGCCAGCGTTTTGGAATTGGGCCGTACCGGCTCCGCTACCAATAACCTGGGCGTTAACTACGAGCTGGACGCCATTTCTGCTTGTGTAGTAGGCGGCGTTTCCTTTAACGGCGGCGTTGGCTCTATTGGCGGCGTTGTTTTGGGCGTTCTGCTTTTGCAGGTTATCAACTACGGTTTGGCGTTCATCAATGTGGACCCCTACCTCCAGTATATTGTAAGGGGTTTAATTATCCTTGTTGCCGTAAGTATTGATATGAGAAAATATGTAAAGAAAAAATAGTCCTCTATTGCAAAGCCTCCTTTTGCTCCGGCAAAGGGGGCTTTTCGGCTTTTTTCATGGTTTTGTGGTTCCCCATTGCCTTTTTCATTGAAAATTTAAAAATTAGTGGAAAATCTATTGACATTTTGCGGTATAAAGAATACAATGTTAATGTAATCGGTAGAAAGAATAATTTACCGATGTAAAAAAGATAGGCATATATGCCTATTCTAATTTCTTGCAGAAATTAGAATAGGCATATATGCCTATTCTAATTTCTTGCAGAAATTAGAATAATACCCTTTAGCTGGGGAAGGAAAAAGGAGACTGATTACAATGAGAATGAAAAAATTATTGTCCATTCTTTTGGTAACTGCGATGTTGGCTTCTATGGCAGTAACTGCCTTTGCAGAAGGGGAAGTTACAGATATCCCTGCGGAACAAGTACCAATGACAGAATTAGCACCAGACGCAACAGCGGTAACGGTAGAACCCGCAGCAGCAACACAGGAAAATGGCAGCTTTAGCGTCAGGGAAGGGAGTGACTACCAAGCCGCGTATGAAGCAGCAGGTATTACCTTTGAAAATGGCACTCTCACCATTAACAAAGCTACATTTGAAGCCTTTGCTGCTAAAGATTCTGAACAAAAAGCTTTAATGACAAGAGATGGCAAGTTATACGTTGGTTTGGAATTTTCTGTTCCCAGCAATGATATTAGCCAGTATCAGAAGTTTCAGCTGGCAGATACCCGAGAAGTAGATCTTACAAAAGAGCTTGACCAGCAATATGGTTTGGATGTTTATACAGACAGTAGTAATAATAAACATGTTGTTGTGTACATCAATGTTACCAAGGACGAAAATGGTACAATAAGAGACCCTCTTACAAATAAAGAATTTGTTGGCTCATGGAAAGGTGAGAACAACGAAGTAAAAGTCACTTCTACATACACACTTAATGTAGCAATTGATGAAACAGTGCTTAGCGAAGCAAGCATTACCCCTACCCTTGGTGACTTTACGCTGGAAAATGAAGTATACAAAGGCAAACTTACTTTGACAAATACCGGTGATAAAAGTGCCACAGTTGCAATTTCTAATGCAAAGATAGTAAACGGAGAGAGCGAAAAAGTAGGTACTGTTACAGTAGATAGTTCAGTTTTAGTTCCAGGCAAAGACACAGATGATGGTGTGGCAACTGCCAATGTTACAGTAACATTTACTGCTGAAGGCGCACCAGTAGAAGGCACCACCTACAATGTTACCATGACAATGGACAATGTAGTAGATGAAAGCAAGAGCTTTACAGCGCCATTTAAAATCGGCACCACCAACCCAGAACCACCAACAGGCGGTGACAACAACGACAACACTTCCGGCGGCGGTTCATCTTCCTCCAACGAGGATAACACCCCAGCAAACGCACCATCCGCTAACGTTGGTTCCAATGGTGCAGTAAGTGCGGCAAAAATCAGCGGCGACGCTAAAAAAGCAGTAAGCAACGCGAAAAATGGCA
>CAJTSZ010000108.1 GCA_910578755.1 uncultured Oscillospiraceae bacterium
GAAATTGTAGCAGGGGAGAAAAAGTCCTGCAAAATAAATGCCGCTGTGGTAGAAACCCTTTTAGGCCCGCGGAAATTTAAAGAAGATTCTTTGGAGAAAAAGGATTTAATTGGCGTTGTCAACGGTTTGGCTTGGACCAGTGTAGGGGGTGAAATCCTCCAGGTGGAGGTGGCTGTAGTAGAGGGTACAGGCAAAATAGAACTTACAGGCTCCTTGGGGGATGTAATGAAAGAATCTGCCAAGGCTGCCGTAACCTATGTGCGCAGCTGCTGCCAAAAATACAGCATAGACCCGGATTTTTATAAAACAAAGGATATTCACATCCATTTCCCTGAAGGGGCTGTGCCTAAGGACGGGCCTTCCGCCGGCGTTACCATTACAACCGCCCTTGTTTCCGCTTTGGCCAATGTGCCGGTTCGGGGCGATGTGGCTATGACAGGGGAGGTCACCCTACGGGGGCGTGTGCTTGCCATTGGCGGCCTGCGGGAAAAAACCATGGCGGCTTACCGCCACGGCATTAAAACAGTGCTGATCCCCAAAGAAAACGAGCCGGACCTCCATGAAATTGACCCTGTTGTTAAGGAAAACATCCGCTTTGTACCTGCGGAGGAGGTTTCCACTGTGCTGGATACTGCCCTGGTGTACGCCATTTCCTTTGAAAAAGAGGAAACAGAACTGGTAGAACTTTCTTTGCTGGGGGCGTCCCAAAAGGGAAAACGCCCAGAAACTGTTTTAAGGCAGTAAGTATGTTAAATAAAAGCAACGCGGCAGCGTTTGCCGGGAGGGCTCACCTTGAATTATAATAAAGTAGAGTTTGAAACTTCTTTTGGCCGGGCAGACCAGCTGCCGCCTTCTACCTGTATTGAAATTGTTTTTTCCGGACGGTCCAATGTGGGAAAATCTACGCTGATTAACAAAATATTCAACCGCAAACAGCTGGCAAGGGTTAGCGCTGTTCCGGGAAAAACTTCTACCATTAACTTTTTTAAGCTGGAAAACCTGCGCTTTGCCGATCTTCCCGGTTACGGCTACGCTAAGGTGGCAAAGGGCCATAAGGAACGCTGGTCGGAGTTAATTGACGGTTACTTTGACGGACAACGGCACATTGAAATGGTGTTTCAGCTTATTGATATGCGCCACCCGCCTACAAAGGATGACCTGCAAATGATTGATTTTTTAATTGAAAACGAGTACCCCTTTGTGTTGGTGCTGACAAAGAAAGATAAGCTTTCTGCAAAGCAGCAGCGGGAGCGTTTGCAGGCGCTGCAAGGGGAGGTACCCTACGCGGACCAAATTCGTATGATTCCCTTTTCCTCGCAAACCGGGGATGGGGTAGCGCAGCTAAAAGAAATTATTGAGGAATTAGCGGCTTACCAGCTGGAGGAAGAGGCCCAGCCGTAGGCTTGGAGCAGGGAGGGTAAATAACCCAAATGCTGCCCAACTTTATGAAATCACCTGTAAAATAATATTCCAAAATTAGCAGAAGTTCAAGAAAGCCTTGCGGCGTTATTCCATAAGAAAATATACAGGCCATTTCTAAAATAAAAAAATTGAGGGGGGAAGTTTATGGATATTTCTGCTTGCCTGGGCATTAGCCCAGCGGGGAATTTAACCATTGGCGGCGTGGATACAGTGGAGCTGGCAAAAACTTATAAAACGCCGCTTTACGTTATGGATGAAGGGCAAATCCGTACAGCCTGCCGGGATTACCGGGAATCTATAGAAAAAAATTACGATGGCAAGGGCCTTGTGCTGTACGCAAGCAAGGCGTTTTGCTGCAAAGAAATATACCGTATTGTAAAAAGTGAGGGCCTGGGCGCCGATGTTGTTTCGGCCGGGGAGCTTTACACCGCCTTAAGCGCCGGTTTCCCTGCGGAAAATATTTGTTTTCACGGCAACAATAAAACGCCCCAGGAGCTGGAGTATGCCCTGGAGGAAAAGGTGGGTTACATTGTGGTGGACAGCAATTATGAGCTGGAACTGCTGAACCGCCTTGCAGGGGAAAAAGGGGTTACCCCCAATATTTTATTCCGCATAAAACCAGGTATAGACGCCCATACCCACAAGTTTATTCGTACCGGGCAAATTGACAGCAAGTTTGGCGTTGCGTTGGAAAACGGGGAAGCCATGGAAATTATGAAGCAGGCGGCGGCCCTGCCCAACATAAGGGTAAGGGGAATCCATTGCCACATTGGCTCCCAAATATTTGATATTGAACCCTTTGAACTGGCCGCGGAACGGATGCTGGGCTTTTTGCGGGATGTAAAGGACCAAACTGGTATGCAGCTGGGCGTTGTAAACCTAGGCGGCGGCTTTGGTATTCGCTATACCCAGTCGGATACGCCTGTTCCATATGGTATGTACATGGAAAAGGTGGCAGAGGTACTGAAAAATACCTGCCAAAAGCTGAATATGCCAGTACCCTTTGTTATGATGGAACCAGGGCGCTCCATTGTGGGGCCCGCTGGGCTAACTTTGTATACCGTTGGGGCAGTGAAGGAAATTCCACAGGTGCGCACATATGTTGCAGTGGACGGCGGTATGACAGATAACCCCCGTTACGCCTTGTACCAGGCGGAATATGAGGCAGTGGTGGCCAACCGCGCCGGGGAGCCGAAAAGCCAAACCATCACCCTGGCAGGCAAATGCTGTGAAAGCGGCGACCTCCTTGGGGAAAATATGCTGGTTCAGCCGGTACACAGCGGTGACATTATAGCTGTGCTGGCAACCGGGGCATACAATTATTCCATGGCCTCCAACTATAACCGTATTCCGCGGCCGGCGGTGGTTATGGTGCGGGACGGCCAGGCCAGGGAAATTATACACAGGGAAAATATGCGGGACCTGCTGCATAACGATTTATAGTTCAAAACAAAAGTAGGGAAACCTGTTTGCCCTTGTTACAGGGCAAACAGGGCCAGTATTTGTTACCGCAAGGGCATATTTTCAGCCCTGTTTTCCTATTTTTGAACAAACTGCAAAAGGTAGCAGGGTATATTTACTTCTCTTTGGCAGTGTGTTAAACTGAAAGCAAATATAGGTAGGAAAAGCAGGAATTTTTTTCTGCTTTTCTGTTTGTACTGGAGCTGCCGGTCCCATGCTAAGGCCCTCAACAAAGGAAGGCCCGGTACAGGCAAGGGGAATTCCAAAAAGCCGGACGAGAGGAAGAAAAAAATGAATTCAAAGCTAAAGGAACTGAATGTGGAATTTTTGTTTCAGGCTATTTTAAAGCTGGAAACTATGGAAGAATGTTACAGTTTTTTTGAGGACCTTTGTACTGTCCCGGAACTCAGGGCCATGTCCCAGCGGCTGCAGGTAGCAAAAATGTTGGATGAACATAAGGTTTACAGTGATATTGTAAGTGAAACCGGGGCCTCTACCGCAACCATAAGCAGGGTAAACCGTTCCCTGCATTACGGGTGCGACGGCTACCGTGTGGTATTTGAGAGGTTGGAAAAAGAATGATGATGTATACCGCCTTTGCCTCTTATTACGATAAGCTTACCGGCAATATTTCCTACAGCCAGCGCGCCCAATACTTTGATGCCATTTTAAAGCACTTTGGCGCCAGCGGCCCCATTCTGCTGGATTTAGCCTGCGGCACAGGCAGCCTTTCTGTGGAAATGGCCCGCCGGGGCTATGACGTCATTGGCGTGGACCGTTCTGCGGAAATGCTTTCCGTCGCTATGGAAAAACGGTACGAAACGGGGCTGGATATTCTTTTTCTTTGCCAGGATATGACAGAGCTGGACTTGTACGGCACGGTTGACGCCACAGTGTGTGCCTTGGATAGCATTAACCACGTAACAAACCCAGCGTTGGTGCAAAAAATATTTGATAATGTAAGCCTATTTACCGCCCCAGGAGGGCTGTTTGTTTTTGATGTGAACACCCTTTATAAACACAAGGAAGTGCTGGGGAACAATACCTTTGTTTACGACTGTGACGACGTATACTGCGTGTGGCAAAACACCTACCAGGATGAGGAAAAAATAGTCCGCATAAATTTGGACTTTTTTGAATATGATGACGAAAGTGGCGCTTACTGCCGCAGCAGCGAAGCCTTTGAGGAAAAAGCCTATGCCCCGGAACAGCTGGAACAAATGCTGCAGCTTAGCGGTATGGAGCTGCTGGTTGTATATGGTGACGATACTATGGAGCCTCCCGGCCCAAAGGCCCAAAGGCTGATTTATGTAGCCCGTAAACCGTATAAATAAAACATTGTTGAGAAAGAGAGGCGGAATCCTTATGAAAGTATTGCTTATTAACGGTAGCCCCCGCGTAAAGGGCTGCACCTACACTGCCCTGGCAGAAGCTGCCGCCGCACTGGAGGAAGAAAATATCCAGTGGGAAATTGTTCATATAGGCGCCAACCCCATACAGGACTGTGTTGCCTGCGGGCAGTGCCGCAAGCTGGGGCGCTGCGTTTTTGATAACGACTCCATCAACGAAATATTGCAAAAGGCTCAGGTGGCGGACGGCTTTATTTTTGGCACGCCAGTGTATTACGCACACCCAAGCGGACGGGTGCTTTCCGCCTTGGACCGCCTGTTTTACTCCGGCGGCCGCTATTTTGCCCATAAGCCTGGCTTTGCCGTAGCTTCCGCCCGGAGGGCAGGCACTACCGCTTCCCTGGATGTGTTAAACAAATACTTTACCATTGCCCAAATGCCGGTGGTTTCCTCTACCTATTGGAACATGGTTCACGGCAACACGCCGGAAGAGGTTTTACAGGACAAAGAAGGCCTGCAAACCATGCGCAACGCCGCTAAAAACATGGCCTGGCTGCTGAAATGTATTGAAGCAGGCAAGGAAAAAGGGGTCGTTCCTCCCCAAAATCTAAAAAAAGATGTAACTAATTTTATTCGCTAAGTTTTTTAAAGCAACTGCCGCAGGAATATAGCGAAAGCGAAAGAATAAGAACCTGTGCCAAGGATATTGGCACAGGTTCTAAAAATGGAGTGAAGTAAAAATATGGGTAAAATTGTACGGACCATTTCCAGGGACGGCGGGGTGTTTTGCTGCGCCATTGACAGCACAAGCGCCGTTTCCAAAATGGAGCAAATTCACAAAACCTCCGCCACAGTAACCGCCGCAGAGGGCAGGCTGCTGACAGCTGCTTCCATTATGGGCACCTTACTGAAAAGCAGCAAGGACTCCATTACCCTGCGCACAGAGGGAAAAGGCCCAGTAGGCACGCTGATTGCTGTTTCCGATGGTTCCGGCAATGTAAAGGGCTACATGACAAACCCGGTGGTGGAGCTGCCCTTAAATAAGCTGGGCAAGCTGGACGTTGCCGGCGCGGTGGGAACAGACGGCTGCCTTTATGTCATCCGCGATATGGGTATGAAGGAGCCTTATATTGGCCAGGTTCCTCTCATTTCCGGTGAAATTGCAGAGGATATTACTAACTATTATGCCACCAGCGAACAAATACCAACGGTGTGCGGCTTGGGGGTTTTGGTGAACCCGGATTTATCTGTCCGTGCTGCCGGCGGCTTTTTGGTGCAGCTGCTTCCCGGCGCCACCGATGAGATGATTGATAAGCTGGAAGAAAACATTAACCGGCTGCCCCCTGTTTCCAAAATGATAGAAACAGGAATGACCCCGGAGCAAATTGCTATGGAGGTTTTGGCGGGCTTTGAACCGGAAGTGTTGGACAGCTATCACATGGATTATGTATGCGACTGTACCCGGGAACGGGTGGAGAGGGCTATTATCAGCCTGGGCAAGGAGGAAATACAGTCCATGATAGACGAAGAGGAACAAATTGAGGTTGGCTGCCAATTCTGCGAGAAAAAGTATACCTTTACCCGCAAAGATTTAAAAGAGCTGCTGAAATAGATGCCGAACCCCCTTTCCCCCACAGCTGGGGGAGGGGGTATTCTGTACCTTGGCGGGCAACAATAAAAAGGAAAAACAAAAGGGAAAAGAGGGGAACCGGCTTGATAACAAAACAGCAAATCAAAGAAAACGACCAAATTAAAATATATATTGAGCAAGCGGACAAATCTATGGCGGCCCTGGGGTTTACGGAACATTCCTTTGCCCATGTAACTAAAGTGGCCCACTTTGCCCAGCAAATTTTGCTGGATTTAGGGTACCCGGCCCGCCAGGCAGAGTTGGCGTGGATTGCCGGTTACCTCCACGATATTGGCAATGTGGTAAACCGCATAGACCACGCCCAAAGCGGGGCAATTATGGCCTTCCGTATTTTGGATAAACTGGGTATGGAGGCGGCGGAGCTTTCCACCATTATCAGTGCCATTGGCAACCACGACGAAGGCACATCCTTTCCTGTAAACCCGGTAGCGGCTGCCCTCATTTTGGGGGATAAAACAGATGTGCGCCGCAGCCGGGTGCGCAACCAGGACTTTGCTACCTTTGATATTCACGACAGGGTAAACTATGCTGTAGAACACTCCAAGGTATATTTAAACGAAGGCAGGGAAGCCGTGGTGCTGG
>CAJTSZ010000109.1 GCA_910578755.1 uncultured Oscillospiraceae bacterium
GTTGCCCGCACTTGGGGAGTGTTTTTATTTTAATAGGCAGTAGTCAAGCTACAAAGCCAGGTCATAAGGAACACTCCCCTGCGTGAGGCCAATGCCGCCCAAAGGTGGGGGCGGCATTCCCGCTGGTGCATACCTATTGTTTGCAGGCTTTAACCGTTAGAGCCTGCAAGTTTGGTAATGCCGAACGCAGGCGAGGCTACTAAGCGGGTAGCCCACCCTTTCCTTTGGGTGGGCCAACCGTTGTGCAGTACAGCGAACTTATAATGTGGCCATGTAACTATGCGCAGCATAGGAACGGCCTATTATAATGGTGCGCTGTACAAACACCGGTTGCCGCCTTTTATTGAATGGCACCGTCAAATTTGGGGTCCAGGGGTGAACCCACAAGTTCGCTTTGCGAACTTGCTGCCAATTCAGCGGGATACCCGCTGAATTGCGGCTTCTTTCCCCCTTTCTTTTCACACAAAAGAAAGGGGTGGGGGTTGGGCCGCATAGGCCCAGCAGCACTGGCACTTCCGAAAGAAATAGGTTTTAGGGGCTGGAGGGCTCCTAACGAGGCACAGTTTTCACAAGTTTGGCTTTGCCAAACTTGCTACCTTACAATGGTATACTGCGGGCTGAAAGCCCCAAAAAGGGCGCAGGGTGCTAGCGCCCCGCAAAAAAATGATTGGCGGCAGGCTTTATTCAGACAGGTAAAGCTGCACCTTTTGGGCCACGGCGTTGGCGGTTTCTTCCGCGGTTTTTTCGCCGGAGAAGTAGGCGGGGGTTTCTGCCAAAAGAATATCCATAATATCCGGGTTTACGGTTTGAGGGTTTGTAAGCCCCTGGGCCATGGACTTAAACTGGGTTAAAAATGCTTCCTGCGGCCATTTTGCCTGAAGCTCATAGGCGTGGCCCGCCCCATCGTTAACGGAGATATACATACCGTCGTCGTAATCCGGGTAGGGGTTTTGGGACTGTTTCTCAAAGGAGGCGGCGTTTGTGGGGAAGCCGTCGCCAAAGTCGTGGTCCTGCACCGGTTGGGAAAGGAGGGTTGCAAGGAATTCCTTGGCGGCCTCCTCCTGGCTGGTGGCGGCGTTAATGCCTGCAATGACCTTGGGAATAAACACGCCCTGGACCTGGCCAGGCAAAGGGGTGAGCTCCCCTGTCCTCTTTTGTGTAATGGCTGCATCCACAAGGGCAAGGTCTTTAAAGCTACGGGCTTCACTGAGGCAGAAGCCTAAACTTCCTCCATAAAAGCTGACAGAGCCGTAACCAAGGTCGGTGATATAGCCGCCTACCCCAAAGCCCCGTTCCTCTGCGGCGTAGGTATTGGTAATTGTTTTTACGTTTTCCAAAAAGTGAATGAATGCTTCGGTATCCAAGGAGCCATTGGGAGTAAACCAGGCGGGGGCACAGGTGGCGTACAGGCAGTTCATCATCCATGCAGGGGTTTTAAGGTCTGCTTCCAGGCCTGGCATATTGGGATGGGCTGCCTGCCACTGGCCAACAGCTTGGGCAAGGGAGGGCAAATCTGTAATATTTGCACCGCTTTCCGCTACTAAAACGGGGATGGAAAAGCGGGCAGGCAGGGCGTAAATCTTACCGTCCTTTTGGACGCTTTGTGCAGTGTTTTTCAGCAGTTCCTCCACCATGGGAAGGTTGGTTAAATCCATAAGGACGCCCTTTTCCATGTAGGATTGCAGGGGCATATTGTCCAAAATAAGCACGTCGGGGCCTTGGCCGCTTAAAATTTCTGTGCTTAAGGTACGCAGGGCGTCGGACTGGGTGACGCCGCTGCTGAGGCCCACCTGGTAATTTACCCGCACATCGGGGTGGCTGCGCTGGTACAGGCTCATGGCCTGGCGGACGGTTTTATTTTCTTCCAGGGAGTAGACCTTGAGTTCAGTGCTTGGGACGGTAGGCACTGTTTTATCGTAGGCGTAAAATACAAGGCTGAACTCCTCACCATACAATAAAACAAGGCAGGAGCCGTCCTGGTTGGCAATTAGGTTTTGGGGGGCTTCCGAGGGCATATTTAAAGAGGTAAACTGGCCGTCCACTAATTTTTCTACGGCGCTGCCCCCTATTTTGCGGCAGTAAATACCTGAAGTATCGCAGTAAAAGATGGTGTTGCTTTGGGGCTCATAAGAGAGGATGCAGTCCCCAAACCTGGCTGCGCTAGTATAAACATTGTCCGTTTCTTTTTCCTGGGAGGAGGTGGCAAAGTTTTCCAGCTTTTCCCCTGTGGCGATGTTGTACTGGAGAATATCCCCGCCGCAGGCAATGTAGAGCCGGTCCTTTACCACACAGTAGCTGGTGATGGTGCCCATGGCGGGATTGGAGTAGGTGAACTTTGGGGTTTGCATGGCGCTGTCCCACTGGACAATGGACATGATATGGTTTGTAAAGACATCGCCGTTTTCCGCTGTAACCAAGCTATTGGCACTGATACCGCTTTCATCGCTGGGAAGTTCCTCCTGGGACTGGGTAGCATTCCCCTCGCTGTCCACATAAAGCAGCTTTGTAGTGGGGGTCCAGCCGCTTCCCATCAGGGCAGTAAGCTCCTCTGTGGTCATTTCCGAAAAGCCTTCCGGCAGTTCGTTCATTTGAACTGTATAGCCGCCGGTGGCGCTGTTGTAGCTTAACATACTCAAGGAGCTGGCGCTGATTTCCTGGAGCCAGGGGGCGTCCTTTTCCTGCCAGGTGGCGCCGTTATCCTGGGAAACCGCCATATACCAGGGGCCCACATAGCGGCCTTTATCCTTGTTGTACACAATTTCCAGCTGGCCCTCCTTATTTTTACAGAAGGAGGCCACTTGGCCTAAGCCTTCGGGCAGGTTTTGCTTTGTTTCGGTATAGCGGCCCATGGCCACAGGGGTATTGTTTTCGGTTTCTTTATTTGGGCCCTCCCCTTTTGGGGAACAGCCTGCAAAAACAAGGGACAGAGCCAAGGCGGCTGCCCCACAGCGCAGCAGGATGCGGCCGCGCTGCTTTAAAGTAAATTTCATGGATATTGCTCCTTTCCCGCGCCGCGGTATACCAGGCGCTTTCTTTGTTCTGACGAAAGGATACCACGGGAACCTCTAAGTTTTCTCTAAGAGGAAACCTAATGGGAAATTTTTTATTGTTCCACAATAAAAAATTGATGTGCAGGCGAAGCAAATTTCCCAAGTTTTGCAGGCAAAGCCAAAAAACTTGTAAGGGGCGCACAAGCTCCCTGCGCCCCGTTACGCAAGAAAAAATAGTTTCGCTTCCCTTATCTATTTTTTTGCAGGCGCTGCGCCTCTGTACCCTATTTTTGGGAGGCATTGGCTGCCTCCCAAGCCTGTGCCCTATGCAGGGCGCTCCGCCCCTGCATCCAGGCCATATTTCTTTCTGCGAAGAAAGAAATATGGAAAAGAAAGTCGTTGGTGGCTGCCGCCCCCAAACCCCCGCTTATTTGCCCCTGCCTCTCAATGAAAGGCGGCTGGTGGTGCTTGGGGAGTGTTTTGTTTTAAAAAGTTGTAGACAAGCTACATAACCATGTTATAAGGAACACTCCCCTGCGCAACACCAGTTTTGCCCAAAGGAGGGGGCAAAATTCCCGCTTAGTAGCCCTGCCTACGCAGGGCATTACTGAATTTGCGGCTCTAACCTTTTATTGGGGCTTTTAGTCCCAGACCCTAACTCCTTTTTTGGAGGTGCTGGCTTACCTCCAAGCCCGTCAGCACAGGTTTGGAAGCGGCCACACGCTTCCAAAAGAAGGGCTCTTGCAGCAGTTGTACCGCTGCAAGGTTTGGGGTTGGACAGGCCCTGATAGAAACAGGGTAATAGTGGACAGAAAAAAGGAAGCCTATTCTTAATCTAAAGAAAAGGCTTCCTTATATTTTTAGTTTGGCCCAGGCTTTTGGTGTGCTGGGGTTAATCTAACTGGGACACCACCTGCTTTAAGTAGGCTTTAAAGGGCTCCCTGACCTCCGGGTGGGTGAGGGCCACGGTGACGGCGGCCTGGAGGATGCCCAGCTTATTGCCCATATCGAACCGGGTGCCGGAATACTGGACGCCCATCATCCCCTGCTGCTGGGCAAGGGTGCGCATGGCGTCGGTAAGCTGGATTTCCCCGTTGGCCCCTGGGGAGGTGTTCTCTAAAATAGGGAAAATTTGAGGGGGCAGAACCACCCTGCCCAAAATGGAAAAATTGGACAGCACCTGCTCTGGCTTTGGTTTTTCCACCATATCCGTTACCTTATAAATATTGGAGGCGCCCAGCTGCTCCACCGCCAAAGAGCAATACTTTTGGATTTGGCTGGGTTCCACCGGCTGGATGCCTGCAACCCCCAGGCTGTACTTTTCATAAACGTCGCACAGCTCCTTACAAGCTGGCGTTTCACCTAAGATGACATCGTCGCCATAGAGGACGGCAAAGGGTTCGTCCCCCACAAAGGTTTTGGCACAGTACACCGCATGGCCCAGGCCCTTGGTTTCCTTTTGGCGGATGTACTGTATGTTGGCCAGCTTGGAAATATCCACAATTTGCCGGCATATATCCTCCTTGCCGTTGGCCAGCAGGCGGGCTTCCAGCTCCGGCGCGCGGTCAAAGTGGTCCTCCACGGTTGTTTTGCCCCGGCTGGTGATGATTAAAATATCTTCTATGCCACTTTTTACGGCCTCTTCTACAATAAACTGAATGGCTGGCTTATCCACAATGGGAAGCATTTCCTTTGGCATGGCCTTGGAAGCAGGCAGCACCCGGGTACCCAGGCCCGCCGCCGGAATGACAGCCTTACGGATTTTCATGGCGTCCTTCTCCTTTTATTTCATATTACCGCCCTGGCTTGGACGGAAATTTTACAGCTTTTGCTGCGGCGTTACCCACAGACGCAGCAAGGGTTTATTTTGGCAAAAAAGCGCAAAAACCCTACCTTACGGTTAGTATACCACGAAGTTTAGGAGAAAACCATTACAAAACCGTAAATAAATTTTTTGTGGGGGGAAGTATGCCAAAAGGTTACGGCTTGAAAATGGCTGAACTTCCAAAAAAATTCCCTTTTTGCTATTGCCAAAACGGCATTTGCAGGCTATAATAGGAGAAAATGTGAAATCAGCAATGAGGAAAGCTATAAATTATGTAGTCTGCCCAGAGAGCTGGCGGGCGGTGCGAGCCAGTGAGACAGTAGTTTTATCCACTTTCGGAGCTGCCGGTGAGGAACCGGAGGCTAGCGCCCTTTACCGCGCTTTTGAGAGGCCGGCAATGCCCGGCAATTTGGGTGGCAACGCGGAGTTCTTTCGTCCCATGGTTAGAGGGGCGAAGGGGCTTTTTTTATTGACTGCAAAGCAATACAAAGGAGGAAAACAATATGTTAGACATGAAATTTTTAAGAAACAACCCGGACCTGGTAAAGGAAAATATAAAAAAGAAATTCCAGGACGAAAAACTAATTTTGGTGGACGAGGTTTTAGATCTGGACCAGCAGTACCGCAACGCCAAAACCCGGGGCGACCAACTGCGTAGCCAGCGCAATTCCATAAGCAAGCAGATTGGCGCGCTTATGGGCCAGGGCAAGCGGGAAGAAGCGGAACAGACCAAGGCCCAAGTAACCGCCATGGCCAAGGAACTGGCCGACTTGGAGGTGCTGGAGGAAGAGCTGAGCGCGAAAATTAGAGAACGGATGCTGGTAATTCCCAACATTATTGACCCTTCTGTTCCCATTGGCAAGGACGACAGCGAAAACGTAGAGGTGGAACACTTTGGCGAACCTGCTGTTCCTGACTTTGAAATTCCCTACCATGTGGACATTATGGAAAGCCTCCACGGTATTGACCTGGACAGCGCCAGAAAAACCAGCGGCAACGGCTTTTACTACCTTTGCGGGGACATTGCCCGGTTGCATTCCGCCATACTTGCCTACGCAAGGGACTTTATGATTGACCGCGGCTTTACCTACTATATTCCCCCGTTTATGATTCGCAGCAATGTGGTAAACGGCGTTATGAGCTTTGCCGAAATGGAAGGCATGATGTACAAAATTGAAGGCGAGGATTTGTACCTGATTGGCACCAGCGAACACTCTATGATTGGTAAATTTATTGACACCTTTTTGGAAGAAGGCGAGCTGCCCAAGGCGCTGACCAGCTATTCCCCCTGCTTCCGCAAGGAGGTTGGCGCCCATGGCATTGAGGAGCGCGGCGTTTACCGTATTCACCAGTTTGAAAAGC
Organism: uncultured Oscillospiraceae bacterium; assembly: GCA_910578755.1. Classification (GTDB taxonomy): domain Bacteria; phylum Bacillota; class Clostridia; order Oscillospirales; family Ruminococcaceae; genus Negativibacillus. The sequence continues at coordinate 6,178 of CAJTSZ010000109.1, forward strand.
AGGAAATGATTGTGGTGTGCAAGCCGGAGGACAGCGCCCAGTGGTTTACAAAGCTGTACCAAAACACGGTAGATTTCTTCCGTTCCCTGGATATTCCCGTGCGCACCTTAGAGTGCTGCTCCGGCGATTTGGCTGATTTAAAAGTAAAAAGCATTGACGTTGAAGCATGGTCCCCTCGGCAGAAAAAATACTTTGAAGTGGGCAGCTGCTCCAACCTGGGGGACGCCCAGGCCCGCCGTTTGGGCATCCGCATTAAAAACAAGGAGGGCAACTACTTTGCCCAC
>CAJTSZ010000110.1 GCA_910578755.1 uncultured Oscillospiraceae bacterium
AAACCTCGTCATAATCCAAATATTCCCCCTGGTAGGGCTGATACTTGGGGCCTACCTGCTGGTTCTTTTTCTCGTCCTTGCCGCCGTTGAGGGACATAAGCAGCATTTTAGCCAAGTTTGCCCTTGCGCCAAAGAACTGCATATCCTTGCCCACCCGCATGGCGGAAACACAGCAGGCAATGGCGTAATCGTCCCCAAAGATGGGTCGCATCAGGTCGTCATTTTCATACTGGATGGCGTCTGTTTCGCAGGAGACCCGGGCGCAGTAGCGCTTAAAGTTTTCCGGCAGGCTTTTGGACCAAAGGACGGTAAGGTTTGGTTCCGGGGAAGAACCCAGGTTGTACAGGGTATGCAGCACACGGAAGGAGTTTTTGGTAACTAAGGGGCGGCCGTCCTCGCCAACGCCGCCCACAGCTTCGGTAATCCACATAGGGTCGCCGCCGAAAAGCTCGTTGTAATCGGGGGTGCGCAGGTGGCGGGCCATGCGCAGCTTCATTACAAAGTCATCCATAATTTCCTGGGCGCCCTGTTCGTCCAAAATACCCTGGTTTAAATCCCGTTCAAAGTAAATATCCAGGAAGGTGGAGGTGCGCCCTAGGCTCATAGCCGCGCCGTTTTGTTCCTTAATGGCGCCCAGGTAGCCAAAGTACAGCCACTGCACCGCCTCTTTGGCGTTGGCTGCGGGATTGGAAATATCGCACCCGTACATGGCGGCCATTTCCTTCAGCTTACCCAAAAAGTCAATTTGCTTATAAACCTCCTCCATCAGGCGGATGGTTTCCTCTGTCATATCCAAAAGGCCCAGCTGGTGCTTATCCTTCTTCTTTTCCTCAATTAAGCGGTCAATGCCGTAGAGGGCCACGCGGCGGTAATCGCCAATAATGCGGCCGCGGCCGTAGGCATCGGGCAGGCCGGTAATTAGGCCGCAGTGGCGGGCAGCGCGGGTGGCCTCGTTATACACGCGGAACACGCCGTCGTTGTGGGTGGTACGGTACTGGAACTGCTCCTCCACCTTGGGGGAAAGCTCGTAGCCGTAGGCGCGGCAGGCGTCCCTTGTCATACGCAGGCCGCCAAAGGGGTTAACACCGCGCTTTAAGGGGCGGTCCGTTTGCAGGCCAACAATAATTTCCTGTTCCTTATCCAAATAGCCCGGCTTGTAGTTAAGCAGGGAGCTTACGGTTTGGACGTCAATATCCAGCACGCCGCCAAATTCCCGTTCCAGGGCAAAGAGGTTGTTCAGCTTGTGCGTCAGCTTGCTGGTGCGGGGGGTGGCAGGGGCCAAAAAGCTTTCGTCCCCAGTGTAGGGGGTGTAGTTTTGCTGGATAAAATCCCGCACATCAATGGTTTCCTGCCATTTGCCTTGTTTAAAGCCGTTCCAATTTTCACACATGGTAAATTCCTCCCTATAGCTTGTGTAACACTGCACCTGCTGCCCTTTTTTATTCTATTTATTGCTCCGCAGTAAAATAAAAAAGGGCAACACTGCAAAACTGCAATGTTGCCCAGACGGTCGGCATTGGTATTGGCCGCCATTCCCCTGTGGTAATCCACAAAAAGCCTGGAACCGCAGGCTCTTTTCCGTCAGTAATGGAGGCGTTATTCTTTACAGGCTTAGTATAATTTAGGTTTTGCAAAATGTCAAGGGGTAATTTTCCCAAAACAAGAGTTTTGCCTACCAGTGGAACCGGACAAATTCTTTCTCCTTAGCTTTTAAATGCTTTCTAAAATAGTTAAAAATATTTACTTTATTTAAAGTATATGGTAATGTTGTATATAAAAGAAATAATTATAAAATCTCAAAAAAGTAAACAATTATTTTAACTGACAGAAAGGAAGGATGGATATTATGAAAAAAAACATTAGAAAAGTATTGTCAGCATTAGTAGCCTTGACTATATGCTATGGAGCACTTTTAAATGTTGCTGCCAAAGAATTTGCCCCGACAGGAAATGAATTGGAGCCTTACGCTCCTTTTGAAGTTGAAGAAAGATATATTGTAAGTTGCCCTGGTGGCGGCAGACACATTATGGTTGGAAAAGGGACAGGATATCTTCGCTATGGTACCAATGGAAATTCCGAATGGATATTGACAGGGGTTGCCTCTCAGTGCCAGATTTGTAATTTGCTATTGATTACAGAAAATAACCCCTTTATGGTAAATACAACTCACCCATGGGGAAGATATGGTGTCCAAGAGTCAGAGGAAGAATTCTCCGGCGCTTTTGTAACAATGTTTACAATGAATATCTATGAGTCTAACAGCAATACGGATCCTTATGTACAAGGTTTTTCTTTTCATAATGGGGTGAAATAAATTATGAAAAAGAAGAAAATGATTATTGCTGTGGCTACGGCGGTTGCTTTGGTGGCTGGTGCCGCCCTGTACTTTGTAGTTTTCCAAAAGAACAACATTGACAGGGAGGCTAATGCCCGCCACATTATTGAATTAGCGTGTACCTACACCTACCCCTGTGACAACCCCTACTTTGACCCAGAGGCCGTTGCTTACATTGGGCTTGGAGTGGAAACAACCCCGGAGGAAAAGGCAAAGATGGAGGAGGCTGTTGAGAGGCAGCGTCAAGCCTGGAAGGACGCTGTGGGCTCCTACTTTGCTCCAAATAGCTTTGACGTTTTTATGAGCAGCAGCCCCATTTTCCGTTTCCTTGGGGACGCCTATTTCCAGGAGCAAAGCATATCCGTTAAGGATATTACCCGTACCGCCGTAGATGATAAATTTCAAACCTTCACCGTCACCCTTTTGGTAAATGGGGCGGAAAAAGAGCAGGTTTTTCACTTCCGCAACGATGAAAATGACCTTTTTACCTTTATAGAGTTACGATAAAAAAGCAAAGCCGCCCTCGGAAAATGAACCGAAGGCGGTTTTTTTACAGGCTTTTTATGGCTTAGAATAACGCTGGGGCTTTGCTATTTGGCCTGCTGCTGCCGCCTGATGTCCTCCTCTTCCTTGTTGCGCCGCTGTTCTTCCTCAATTTTGCGCTCCTTAGCCTTGGTGGTGCGGGCCCGCAGCCGCTGTATTTGGGGAACCACAGTGGTAAAGCCGGTGTAGAAAAACCGGTTGTACACCTTATCGAACTCGCCAATAAACTCCGTTGCACCCTCCCTGCGGCAAAAGCTCTCTTTAAATTTGTACAGGCCGTTGGATTTATCCAAAATAAACACGCCGCCAAAGTCATAAATTTCGGAGCCGTTTTCCACGCCCCATTGTATCATTTCCGCCTGCATGGCGTAGTTGGGCATAAGGTTGCGCTTTTCATTGGAGCTGGCGCCGTAAATGTACCAGGTTTTGTTGCCGTAGTGGATGCAAATGGCGCCGGAAAGGGCCTGGCCCTCATGCTCGGCAATATAAATGCGCAGTTGGCTTTCCCCAAAGGCATTCAGCATTTTTAAAAAGTACTCGTAGGGGCGGTAGCCAATTTTATCCCGCACGGCGGTAATTTTATACAGCTCGTAAAAGGTTTTTAGGTCCTCCTGGCTGCGGGAATAGCGCACCGTTACCCCCTTGCGCCGGGCAAGGCGGATGTTGTAGCGGGTTTTTTCACTGAAGCAGGGCATAAGCTCATCAAAGGTAAGGCCGTCCAGGCGAAGGATCATGTTATAACGGGGCTGGATTAAGTCGTACTTATCGCACTGGTCGTTGCGGACAAGGTAACCCAGCTTGCGGTAGGCGTCCTCCAGCTGGGGGTTACGGGGCAGCTCTGGGTCCATACGGAAGAGGAAGGCGTTGTGCTTTTTGGCCGCCAAATCCACCTCCTGCATCAGCTCCTGCACCAGGGCGGTATCGGCAAAATCGCAAATTGGGCCGCGGGTGGCATAAATCATAGAGGCTTTGCCAAACACCTTTTTAATCAGCAGGGAAACAGCGGCTACAATTTCCCCGTTTTTTTCCAGGTATACCTGCTCGTTGAGCCAGTCGGACTTTACTTTGCTCCAGGCAATATCCTGGGTGGCGTTGGCCCAGGGGCTGTTTTGCATATAGCGGTTGTAGGCCGCCACCTGGGAGGGGTTGTTTTTATCCAAAATTGGCATTGTTTATGGCCATCCTTTCTTGGGAATTGGGGCGGGTTTTAAGGCAAAACCCGTCGCCTGTTTACTTTGTTTCTTGCTCCGCCTGCTGTCCTGCAAGGCAGCGCTTTGTTATGGCAATGTCGGATTCAAAATATACATATTCGCCCCGAACCTTTTGATATACCTCTTCCCCTTTGGCCGCCAGCAAAATAACGTCGCCTTCCTTTGCAGTGCGGATGGCCTTTTCCACAGCCTGGGTGCGGTCCGGTATAATCTCATAAGGGGTATGGAAGGGTTCAATATAGGCGGCAATTTCCCTGCATATTTCCGTAACATCCTCAAACTGGGGGTCCTCCGCCGTAAGGTAGATATAATCGGCATACTTTCCGGAAAGGGTGCCAATGTCCCGCCGGCGCAGGTAGGCGTGGCCGCCGGGGCAGCCAAACACAACCACAATGCGGCGGCCGGGGTAATCCAGCTTTAGGGATTCATACAGCTTGGAAAAGCTTAAATAGTTGTGGGCATAGTCCACAATTACAGTGACGCCGTCCTTTTCAAACAGGTTCATGCGGCCCCGCACCTGGTTTGCGGCAAAGCCCTCTGCAATAGAACCGTCGTCTATACCCAGGGCCTTTGCGGCGGCAAAGGCAGCCAGGGCATTTTCCACATTAAAGCGCCCTGCCATAGTAATGGCAAAGGGGGTTTGGAAGCCTTCGCCGTGGATAACAAAGGAGAAGCCGGTGGGTGTTTTTTCAATTTCGTCCACCCAATAGGTACAGGAACTGTCGGTGCCGTAGGTAATTACTTTGGCCCCGCCCCCTTGGGCCGCCCGAAATGCCTCTGCAAAATAGTCGGCATTTTTGTTGATGACCGCCGTTTTGCAGTGGGACATCAGCTGCAGCTTACAGTTTAAATAATCCTGAAAATCCTCATGTTCCAGGGGGCCAATGTGGTCCTCCCCAATGTTGAGGAACATACCCACGTCAAACTCCACGCCATCCACCCGGTGCATTTTGTACGCCTGGGAGGAAACCTCCATGGTCATATAAGGGATGCCGCTTTGCCTTACCTGGGCAAAATGCTTGTGGAGGTCGGGGGCTTCGGGGGTGGTAAGGTGGGCGTCGTGGTCTTCTACGCCGGTGTAAACCTCAATAGTGGAAAGCACAGCGGTGCGCTTTCCGCAGAACTGGTCCAAAATATTTTTCATAAAATAGGTGGTGGTTGTTTTGCCCTTGGTGCCGGTAATGCCCACTACCTTCATAGCCTGCCAGGCCCTGCCGTAAAACAAGGCGGAAACAACAGCCATTGCCCTGCGGATATCCGTTACCTGAATATAGGGCAAGTCCACCTGGGGAAACTTAGTTTCGGCCAAATAAGCCGCTGACCCTTTCCCGGCCGCCTCCTGGAGATACTGGGCCTTAAAGGCCGCCCCTTTGCAAATGAACAGGGTGTTTTCCTCCACATCTGCGGAGCTGTAAGAAAGATAAGTAAATGTATGGGAATAAAACTGCCGGGGGCAGGAGAAATCCACCAAAAGGGACTCTTGCTCCAAAGCGTCAATTAAAGCCTGCATTGTAATACTATTTTTGTGCTCCATGGTAATATTCTGCCTTTCCAAAGCAATAAAACAATTATTGTATATTTTCCTTTTTTAAGAAGGGCGGCTGCCCCCATAGGATTAGTATGGGCTGTTTTGGAGGATTCATCCCCCCAAAAACAGGCCCAAACCTTACAGCGGTACACCGCTGTAAGGCAGCAAGTTGGGCTGCGCCCAATTTGGCCCCTATTCTTTTGGAGGCAATAGTTGCCTCAAAACTTCTGCTATTGGGGCTTTCAGCCCCAAGCCCTGACCATATTTCTTTTGACATCAAAAGAAATATGGAAAAGAAAAATGCCGGGGTTCCACCCCTGGACCCCTTCCGCCCAGCCTGCTGGCGCAAAAGGCTGGGCGGCGCCACACAGTGCCACTGACCCCAAGCGGTTGCCCGTGCTCGCCTTGTTTTTGATTATAATGTACCGTGCATTCGCACATGGCAATGCTCCAAGGAAAACAAGGCTATGCAAGGGCAAGCCCTCCCCAAAGTGAGGTCGGGCTTCCCGCCGGTACACACCTGTTGTTTGCAGGCTCTAACCGTTAGAACCTGCAAGCTTGGTAATGCCGAGCGCAGGCGAGGCTACTAAGCGGGCAGTCTGCCTCCTCCTTTGGACAGACCAACCGTTGTGCAGTACAGCGAACTTATAATGTGGCCATATGACCATGCGTAGTATGGGAACGACCATCGCCCCACAGCGTGGGGCTGCAAGTTCGTTTCACGAACTTGCGATACCTTCTGCCTTTCAACAAGTTTGGCAAGTTTGGCAAAGCCAAACTTGTAGCCCTTCA
>CAJTSZ010000111.1 GCA_910578755.1 uncultured Oscillospiraceae bacterium
ACCGCAAAGCGGTTATTATATTTCAAGTGGCGTTCGCCTCGCCCCCGCTGGCGTTTCCAGCTGTTGAAACCGGCAAAACCGCCAATTATACCACTGTGCGCATTGCGCTTTGTGGTATAATAACCGCAAAGCAGTTATTATATTTTAAAATGGCCGGGGCAATATGTTCGCTTTGCTCACTGCCCCATGGCCAATTATACCATTTCACACGTTGTGTTCATGGTATAATAACGACGGAGCCGTTATTATCTTTCCAATGCTCCAAGTGAACGGCAGACTGCCGTTTGGGCCTCCCCGGGCCCAAACCTTGTAGCGGTGTACCGCTACAAGGTAGCAAGTTTGCTTTCAGCAAACTTTTTGGGGGTTCTACCCCAAAATACAGCCCTCTTTCTTTCTACAGTGAAAGAAAGAGGGGAAAGAAAGCACACAAGGGGCTTTGCCCCTTTGAACCCCCCGGTCGGCCTGCTGGCGCAAAAGGCCGACCGGCTTCAAACAGTGCCACTATCTAAGTACGGTAGGCCACACTTAGGGAGTGTTTTCATTTTAATAGGCAGTAGTCAAGCTACAAAGCCAGGTCATAAGGAATACCCCCCTGCGTGAGGCCTACGCCGTTCAGCGAACGGCTACTAAGCGGGAAGCCCCCCTTTCCTTTTGGGGGGCCAACCGCTTTTTATTGAGGGGCACTGACAAATAAGGGGTCTAGGGGCAAAGCCCCGGCGTTTCTCTTTCCCTATTCTTTTGACGCCAAAAGAATAGGGCCACAAGTTGGGCATAGCCCAACTTGCTAACTTACAGCGGTATGCCGCTGTAAGTTTTGGGGCTGGGCAAGCCCCAATAGTACAAACTTGACAAAAAACAAGAAATACGGATAATATAAAAGGAAAGCCGCGCATTTTAACACAAAGCGGCCAAAGCCCCTGCCAATCGGCGGCCCAATAAGGCCGCGGCAGGTTTGCAGGGCGGACTGTGGAAAGGATGTTACATGAGAGTAATTACAGGAACTGCCCGAGGCAGAAAATTGGTGACTCCCCAAGGGCTGGATGTACGCCCTACTTCGGATATGGCCAAGGAGGCTATTTTCAGCAGTATTCAGTATGAGATAGAAAACAGCGAAATGTTGGATTTATTTGCAGGCTCCGGCCAAATGGGCGTAGAGGCTTTAAGCCGCGGGGCCAAAACGGTTACCTTTATAGACAGCGACCCCAAGGCCATTGCAGCGGTAAAAACCAACCTGAAAAACTGCGGCTTTATGGAAAAAAGCCGCGTGGCCCTAATGGACAGCATAGCCTATATTAAAAATTGTTCCGCAAAGTTTGATATTGCGTTTTTGGATCCGCCTTATGGTAAAAACCTCATTGACGAGGCTCTGCCTTTTGTTGCCCAAACCATAAAACCCTATGGGGTTATTATTTGCGAAACGGAAAAAAGGGAGGAACCGCCTGCCCAAGCCGGTGATTTTGAAATAAAAAAAGAATACCGTTACGGCAAGGTTAAAGTGACTGTGTACCGTAGGAAAGGGGAATAGGGTATGCGTATTGCAGTGGTTCCCGGCAGTTTTGACCCCATTACAAAAGGGCATATGGATATTATTCTGCGGGCCAAAGACCTGTTCGATAAGGTCATTGTTTTGGTGGTAATCAACACCGAAAAAAAACCGGCCTTTACGCCGGAAGAACGGGTTATTATGATTGAAAAGGTAACCCAAGGGTACAACAATATTATTACCGATTGTTTTGACGGCCTGCTGGTGGATTATGTGGAAAGGGTGGGTGCCTGCGCCATTGTAAAGGGGCTGCGGGCAGTTTCCGACTTTGAGTATGAATTTCAAATGGCCTTGTACAACAAGCGCTTGTACGAGCCGGCGGAAACGGTGTTTTTAACCACCAGTACGGAAAACCTGTATTTAAGTTCCAGCGGCGTAAAACAAATTGCCGCCTTTGGGCGGGATATTTCCGACTTTGTACCCCAGGAAATTTGTGAGGAAATATACCAGCGTTTGTATAAAAAGAAAGGGGAGTAAGCCATGAATATAGAAGAAATTTTGGACGAACTGGACGATATGCTGGAAGAAGCATGGAGCCTTCCGCTGTCCGGCGGCAAATGCGTGGTGGATGCGGAACGGATGAAGCGCTGCCTGGAGGATATCCGCCTGAATATGCCCTCTGAAATTAAACAGGCCAAGCTGATTGTTACCGACCGCAACGATATTATACAAACCGCAGAAAAACAATCGGAGGCCACCCTGCGCAAGGCGGAGGAACGGGCCCGGATGATGATTGCCCAGGAGGAAATTGTAAAACAGGCCCAGGAAAAGGCAGCGGAAATTATTTCCCAGGCCCAGGCCAGCGCCAAGGAACTGCGCCGGGCTTCCCACGAATTTTCCGATTCTATTTTAAAACAATCGGAGGAAACCCTCACCCAAGCCCTGCGTAGTGTCCACGAAACGCGCCAGGCCTTTCGGGCGGCTACCCAAAAAAAGGGCGTTCTGCCCAGTGGCGGGGAAAAAAAGTAGGATAATACAGAACAAAAAGGACCCTCCAGGGGTCCTTTTTGTTCTGTATTATTTTTTCCGAATAGGAATCCATATTTCGGAGTGGTAGTTTTCATCGTCCTTGCCTTTGGGGTATTTCCGAACGTCGTCGTAGGCTTCTATGCAATACCCGGCTGCAAATTCGTATTCCTTTAAAGCAGGCAGCCATTCCGAAAATATTTTTTCATTCACATCCTGCAGGGCTGCGGGCATGGGGCCGTCGCAGGAAAAAACAGCCCATGTAAAGGCTGGAATAGTCCTGGTAACAAAGCCTTGGGGAATTTCATCCTTGCCGTTGTACAAATCCGCAATTAAATATTCAAAATGCTCCTGGGACATGGTTTCGTCAATGTTCACCCCAAACATCCCACAAACGTGCTGGCCCTTTCCGGTGGCGTAGTGTTCCGCCCAAAACTTTGGTATTTCCTCCTTGCAGTTTTCGTAAGCAAAGCCCTTGGAAACGCCAAGGACAGTAAAGCTTTCTTTTTCAACAATTTTGTAGTTCATAAGGTAACCGCCTTTCAATAAAATTTTTAATTGCAGCGGCGCAAAGGTTTTCAGCGTCGCCTGGCCCTTGCGCGCCATGGCGGGGGATACGTTGTGGAACCGCAGGAACGCTTTTGTAAAGCTGTCAGGGGAGTCGTACCCATATTTTACAGCTACATCAATCATTTTAATATCCATAGTGGCAAGCTCGCTGCCGGCAAGGGAGAGCCTGCGGTTGCGGATATATTCTGACACAGAAAAGCCGCAGAGCATACGGAACCCTTTTTGAAAATAAAAGGGGGAAATATGCACATGGCTGCAAACATCCTCCGGGGTAATGTCCTCTGTAATGTGCTGTTCTATAAACTGGATTGCTTCCTGTATGGCGTTCATCCATTCTATTTGCATCACCTCCGCTGTAAATACAGTATATCGAATATGGGGCAGCCCTGCCCGATTTTTTAGGGTTTGTTTTGTCCAAAGGTATTTTTGCAGGACAGGGCAATGGTCCTCCTGCCCCAAAAGCCCGATTTTTTGAGGGAATTTTGAGGTTTTTTAGAGGCGCCGCAGGCCCTGTCCTTTTGGGAAAGCCGGCAGCCTTCCCCTTACCCGCGGCGTGGGACTTTTATTATAAAAATAGAAATTTTGTGTATAAACCTGCGGCACAGGCCCATACTTTTGGCAGACAAAAGAAAGGCAGTGACAGTATATGAAAACCATACAGAATTTATTTTTGCAAATAAACAACATAATCTGCCGCTTTAGGCAAAGGTGGAAGGCGGCGGCGCAGGGGAAAGGCTTCCGTTTGCAGGCAGCCGTTTTGCTGGGGCTTGTTCTCACTATTTTTGCGGCGGATTTCACCGCCTTTGCCCAGGGCTGCAATGACCTTAGGGAGGATGTGCTGCGGCTGCACATTTTAGCTAACTCCGATTCAGAGGAGGACCAGGCCCTCAAGCTGAAAGTGCGGGACAGGGTGCTGAAAGAGGGGGTGGAGCTGTTCTCCATAGGGGAAGGCAAGGAGAAAGCCATAGAGGAAGCCCAAAAACAGCTAAAGCATTTAATACAAGCCGCCCAGGATGAGGAATACCGCCAGGGGTACACTTACCAGGTCCATGGGGAAGTGGTAAAAATGTATTTTAACACCAGGGAGTATGACGGCTTTACCATGCCAGCCGGTACTTACGACGCCCTGCGCTTTACAATAGGCAGCGGCCAGGGGAAAAACTGGTGGTGCGTTATGTTCCCGCCCCTTTGTATTCCAGCGGCGGTGGGGGAGGAGCCGGACCTTTCCTTTTTTACCCAAAGGGAACTGCAGGTGCTGGAACAAAAACCGGCATATCAGCCTAAATTTGCCGTGGTGGAACTGGTGGAACAAATAAAAAGCGCCTGTTCTTAACAAGAAAACCCAGGGGTTTCCCCTGGGTTTTCTTGTACCGGCGGGTATTTATAGCCAGGGGGGACAGGGGGTTAACAAGGAATTTTGCCGCAGTATGGTATGTATTGCAGTATATTTGGCGTCTGGCAAGAAAATTTAATGCAGGATGGCAGCAAAAGAGTTGTAAACGGGCGGAGGTTTTAAATATTCACATCAAAAAAGCCAGCTATTTGGCCGTCCTTTTCTTCCAGTTCAATTTCAAACCAAAAGTCCAGTTCCTCCCCAAAGCTGGCGGGGCGGTAAACCATAAAGGCGGAACGGTCCTTGCGAAACCGGAGCTTATCTAAACAGGGGGCACAAAAGGGATCTATCACAAATTTTTTGTCATAGTCCTCCTCCCACAGGGCCAGCTGTTCCGTTACCCATTTCCCAAAGCCTAGGCAGCCGTTTCCTACTGTTTCCTCTGCGTCAATATAGGAAGCCCAGGAAGCCTTGGGCGGAAGGGAAAAGGCTAGTTTGGCGTATTCCTTCGCTGCCATTGTGTTAATCATCCCCTGCACCAGTTCGACAGCTTTTGCTTCAAATTCCTGATTTGTCATATTGTATGCTCCTTTTTGTTTACATCCTTATGGGGTTAGTATATCACCGCCCTGGGGTTCATTCAAGGGGGTGGTTCGGTACGGCAAGCCACGCATCTGCCCTGCTTTGTTGCTTAAACAGGCTTTAGGGAGTATAATAATTCATATAAACGATACCATGGTTTGACAAGGGCTGACACGGTTTTAGAGGCGGCATGACCGTTGGCTGCTTTGTCCTTGTTGTTAGGTTTGAAGAAAACAGGCTGTTTAGTTTTGAGAAAACCTCGGAAAACCTCACAAAACTTCCTAAAAGCGTACCAATGGGAATTGGGAAGGCTGCTGTTGGGCCATGGCGATAAAAATAAGGAAAAACCTTTGAAACATAGGGGGAAATTTTATGGAACTGATGAATTTATTGTTGGAAAGAAGGAGCATCCGCCAGTATACCGGCGAGCCAGTACCAAGGGAGCAGTTGGAGCAAATTTTGCAGGCCGGCTTGCTTTCCCCCAGCGGGCGCAACATAAGGCCCTGGGAATTTGTTGTGGTGGAAAATAAGGAAACCCTGGCCCGGCTGGCTGCCAGCCGCCAAAGCGGCGCCCAAATGCTGGAAAACGCCGGCTGCGCCATTCTTGTTTTTGCCAACCGGGAAAAAACAGACGTTTGGCCGGAGGACTGTTCCATTGCCATGAGCAATATGCACCTGATGGCCCATAGCCTGGGGCTGGGCAGCTGTTGGGTGCAGGGGCGGCTGCGCCAGGCCCAAAACGGAAAAACCACAGAGGAGGTTTGCCGGGAACTGCTTTTTGTATCGGAGCAATATGCCCTGGAGGCCATTTTAGCTGTAGGGGCGCCCGCCCAGCGGCCTGCGCCCCACACTACAGGGGAGCTTTTAAGGGAAAAGCTGCACTGGGAGCGATTTTAGTTTTTTTGGAGGCATTGGCTGCCTTTCAAGCTGTGCTGTTGGGCCTGCGCAGCCCCAAAACTTACAGCGGTGCACCGCTGTAAGTTAGCAAGTTGGGCATAGCCCAACTTGTGTTTCTTTTTGGCATCAAAAGAAATATGGAAAAGAAAAGCGCCGGGGCTTTGCCCCTGCACTCCAGCTTTTTAAAGCTTTCCGCCCCAAACCCGGCCTTATTTCCTGTGGGCCTCCCTGGCCGGGGCCCTATTCTTTTGGCGTTAAAAGAATAGGGGAAGAAAAACGCCGGGGTTACACCCCTGGCCCGGAAGCGTGTGACCGCTTCCAAACTTGTACCAGCGGGCTTACGCAGCCCGAACCTGCGGCCCATTTCTTTTCACATAAAAGAAATGGGCCGGGGTACGGGACCGGGTAGGCCCCGTTGACAGAGGCTTAGAGGTAGCAGCTACCTCTAAGCCTGTATTGTTGGGGCAGAAAGCTCCAACAGCAGAAAACTGCTTGACAAGGCCCCGGC
>CAJTSZ010000112.1 GCA_910578755.1 uncultured Oscillospiraceae bacterium
CGCTTTTTGAGTGCGGGCAACCGCTTGTGGATAGTGGCAGTAAGTGGCGCCGCGGGGCCTTTCCCACCGGCCCCGCGGAAGGGGTCCAGGGGCACAGCCCCGGCGACTTTCTTTTCCATATTTCTTTCTTCATAGAAAGAAATATGGTCAGGGCTTGGGGCTTTCAGCCCCAAAAAGGCCCAGGGTGCAGGGGCGATAGCGCCCCATAAAGAGCACAAATTTTACAAGTTTGGCAAGGCCAAACTTGCTACTTTCCAGCGGAACACCGCTGGAAAGTTTGGGGCTGAAATTCCCAAAAAGTTGCAGGGTTTTGGGTGGATATTCCCGTTAAATAAGTTTATGACAGAAAGAGTAGGTTCGCTCTGCAAACCTACTCTTTCTGTCCCTGTAATCATTTTGTAATTGAAATTTAACAGCTTTACAACCACTTTCTATAGATTTTTTTTATAAATCTGTTAAAACACCGGTGTCAAACTAAGCACCTTTTACAGTTTTTTGTAGGGAGCATTGACTTTTAAACAGTAAACGCTATAATTTACTTGTAGTTTGGTTACTATTTTAACATATTAGCCAAAGTAAATTTACAAAAGGAGTTTTCACTATGAAAAGGTTTCTTACTTTCATGCTCGCTATGAGTATGTGCGTATCCTTGGCTGCTTGCGGCAACGACGATGCCAACAAACCAGCAGACGATACCACCAACACTCCTGGCGACAACACCACAGCTGACAATACCCAAAAACCAGCTGACGTTCCCCCAACCGAGGGCGAACCAGACGCAGAGCAGTACTACAACACTTACTTCACTGCTGACCCAACCACTTTGGACATAAGCCGCCGTTCCGACACTTACTCCTCCAACATCATGAACAACACTATGGAAGGCTTGATCCGTTTGGAAGGCCACACCGGCGAATACGTAATTGCCCCTGCTGAAGCAGAAAGCTGGGAAAGCAATGAAGCCGGCGATGTTTGGACCTTCCACCTCCGCGAAGGCCTGAAATGGGAAGACGGCGAGCCTGTAACCGCAGAACAGTATGTTTACTCTCTGCGCCGCAGCGTTGACCCTGCAACCGGCTGCCCCAACTCCTTCTTCCTGAACCCAATTAAAAACTTTGAAGAAGTTAACACCGGCGCGCTGCCAGTAGAAGAATTTGGCGTAAAAGCCATTGACGAAAGAACACTGGAAATTACTTTATCTGCTCCTACACCTACCTTCCTGCAGATGATCAACTCCACTGTTTACTACCCACAGCGTGAGGACAAGGTAAACGAATATGGCGAAGCTTTCGGTTCCGAAGCTGACAAATACATCTCCAACGGCCCGTTCAAAGTAGAAAGCTGGACCCACAACAACTCTATTGTGCTTGTGAAAAACGACAACTACTGGGATGCCGACACTGTTAAACTGCAAAAAGTTACCATTAACATTATGGCTGACCAAACCACCTACTACAACGCTTTCCAGAACGGTGAAATCGACTCCGTTTCCACCGGCGAACTGGAATGGTTGGATCGTTTCCAGCAGAGCGACGCTGTTTACGTTCCTGTTCTTTCCAACACACTGTCCGTAATGCCATTTAACAACAAAGATGCTTTGTTCAGCAACGCTAATGTTCGTAAAGCATTCGGCCTTGTTATCGACCGTGAAGACCTCAACGATATGTGCTTCAGCGGCCTGCGTGTTCCTACCTACGGCTTTGTAGTTCCTTCCATCTCCTTCGGTGAAGAAATCTACCGCGATCTGGCCGGCGACCCAATTAAAGATATGATTGACGCATTGGCCGCAGAAGGCAAAACTCCAAAAGACCTGCTTATCCAGGGTATGGAAGAACTTGGCCTTGGCTCCGACCCATCCACCCTTACAGTAACCCTCTCCTTGGGCGGTACCTCCGAATGGCACAAAACCTTGGGCGAGTATTTGCAGCAGGTTTACCAGAATGAACTGGGCGTTACCTGCAACCTGGAACAGATGGAATGGGGTATCTTCTCCTCTAAAGTAGATAACGGTGAGTACCAGATGGGCTTCATGGGCTGGGGTGCTTACTACAGCGACCCATACGATGTTCTTAGCCTGTTTGAATCCTCCTACGATGCGTTCGGCACCGGTTGGAGCAACGCAGAATTCGATGCCCTCTTGAAAGAGTGTGCCCACGAAATGGACGATGCAAAACGCCTTGAAATGTGCAAACAGCTGGAAACTATGATTGTTAATGATGATTTCGTTGTTAACCCACTGGCCTGCAGCGAAACACAATCGTTCTTTAAACCTTATATGCGTGGCTACGATACAACTGCTTTTGGTAGTTCCGGCTACAAATATATGTACACCTCCGGCAGATAATTTCCCTGTTTCCCTTTAAGGACATTAATGGCGGCGCATATGCGCCGCCATTTTATAAACAAGCGGGAAAGCCCGCTTGTTTATAAAATAATAAAACGCGGCTGCCTTTTGCACCGCAAAAAACAATCAGGTAAAAGATAAAAAGGAGGTTACATTTTGGCTAAGTATATTTTAAAACGTGTTGCTTATATGCTGCTTACCCTTTTCCTGGCTGCTACCGTAACATTTTTCATGATGCGCTCTATCCCTGGCGACCCCCTGGCCAGCATGGCCCGTAAGCTTCCAGACCAAACAAAAGCCAACTTCTATGCAAAATACGGTTTGGATAAACCATTGTTTGAACAGTACACCATCTACATGAAGGGCCTTATCCGCGGCGACCTTGGCGAAAGTATTGTGTACCCCGGCCGTCCCGTTGCCCAAACAATTTTGGAAACCTCTCCAATTTCCGGTTTAACCGGCGGTATCGCTTTGACTATCGGCCTTGTGCTTGGTATTGGGCTGGGGATTATCTCGGCACTGTACAAAAACAAGCTGCCGGACTATATTGTAACGTTTATTGCAATTTTAGGTATTACAATACCGGTGTTTGTAATGGCGTCCCTGCTTCAGTACCTATTCTCGGTAAAGCTGGGCTGGCTGCCAACCTCCGGTTGGGGCGAGCCAAAGCACCTGGTTATCCCTGTAATCTGCCTTACCTTTGGTACCATTGCAACCTACGCCCGTTACATTAAATCCAGTATGTTGGACGTTTTAAACCAGGACTATATTATGACAGCCCGCGCCAAAGGCTTGAGCGAATCCCAAATTATAAGCCGCCATGTAATGCGTAACTCCCTGCTGCCTGCCATTACCATTTTGGCCGGCCGTATTGTTGGTATTTTTACCGGCGCCTTCGTAATAGAAAAAATGTTCAGTATCCCTGGCATTGGTTTCTACTACATCAGCTCCATTAACAGCAACGACTATTCTATGACTATGGGTACCACCATATTCTATGCTGCCCTGTTTATTGTTATGCAGCTGGTTGTTGACCTGGTTTACACCTTAGTGGATCCACGTATCCGCTTGTCCGATAATAAGTAAGGAGGTACGCTATGTCCACCGAGAATATTTCAAAGGATAAATTTGTCATTGTCGGCGTGGAAGAAAACGAGGCCGATAAAATCGCCCGCCCCCATATCAGCTATTTGCAAGACGTTTGGAGAAGGTTTAAAGAAAATAAACTGGCTCTCTTCGCCCTCATCCTTTTAATCGTCCTTGTATTTCTTGTTGCGTTCGGTCCTGCCATCAGCGGTTACGAGTTTGAACAGGTAGATAAAGCCGCCCGTAACCAGTTCCCCAGCTCCACCCACTGGTTTGGTACCGATAAACTGGGCCGTGACCTGTTTGCCCGCGTATGGCAGGGCGGCCGCGTTTCTATGATGATTGGCCTTGTAGGCGCCTGCGTTACATCTGTTGCCGGCTGCTTGTACGGCGGTGTTTCCGCCTACTTCGGCGGCATTGTCGATGACGTTATGATGCGTATTGTGGAAATCATCATCAGTATCCCTTACCTTATTGTTGTAATCCTGCTTTCTGTTGTAATGCAGAGCAAAAGCCTGTTTACACTGATTTTCGCCATGACAATTACCGGCTGGTGCGGTACCGCCCGTTTGGTGCGCGGCCAAATGCTCCAGCTGAAAAGCCAGGAGTACGTGCTGGCTGCCCAAACCCTTGGCGTTAGCCCCTGGAAAATTATTACGCGCCATATGCTGCCCAACACATTAAGCGTTGTTATTGTTTCCATTACCTTCGATATCCCCGGTTACATCTTCTCCGAAGCATTCTTAAGCTACATCGGTTTGGGTGTTCAGTCCCCCAATACCAGCTGGGGCGCCCTGGCTGCTTCCGCCCAGGCAAACTTCACCTTCTACCCTTTCCAGCTGTTCTTCCCCGCTATTATGATCGCCTTGACCATGCTTTCCTTTACTCTGCTGGGCGATGGCCTGCGCGACGCTTTGGACCCACGTTTAAGAAAGTAAAAGGAGATTGAATATGGAAAAGATTTTAGAAGTAAAAGACCTTAGAGTTTCCTTTAATACTTATGCTGGCGAGGTTAAAGCCGTGCGCGGTGTAAGCTTTGATTTAGCCAAGGGCGAAACCCTGGCCTTCGTAGGTGAATCCGGCTGCGGCAAAAGCGTTACCGCCAAGTCTATTATGCGCCTGCTTCAGCCTCCGTTTGTAGACATTAAAGAAACCTCCCAGGTTCTCTTTAACGGCGAAGATGTGCTGAAAATGGATAAAAAACGTCTGCGCAACTACCGCGGCAATGATGTCAGCATGATTTTCCAGGACCCTATGACCTCACTGAACCCTACCATGACCTGCGGCAAGCAGATTATGGAAAGCCTTATCCTTCATAAAAACATTTCCAAAGCCGAGGCACGGGAAGAGGCCATTAAAACCTTAAAGCTGGTTAAAATCCCAGATGCGGAAAAACGTATGGACGAATACCCCCACCAGCTTTCCGGCGGTATGCGCCAGCGTATTATGATTGCTATCGCCCTTGCCTGCTCCCCCAGCGTTTTAATTGCCGACGAACCTACTACCGCTTTGGACGTAACCATCCAAGCCCAAATTATCGACCTGCTCCGGGAACTGCGGGACGAGCTGAACACTGCTATTATCCTGGTTACCCACGACCTTGGCGTTGTTGCTAACTTTGCCGACCGCATCCAGGTTATGTACGCAGGCCAAGTATTGGAACGGGGCACTGTAGATGAAATTTTCTACGAGGCAAAACATCCTTACACCTGGGCGCTGCTCAGCTCTGTTCCTAAGCTGGCAAAATACAACAAGCAGGAGCTGTACACCTTAAAAGGTACACCGCCTGACTTGATTCTGCCTTTGGAACACTGCCCATTTGCCGCCAGATGTGAATTCTGTATGCCAATTTGTAAAGAACGTATGCCGGAAGAAACTGTTCTTTCCGATACCCATAAGGTTTCCTGCTGGCTGCAGCATCCAAACGCACCAAAAGTAAAATCCTTCTACGAAAGAGAGGTTTAATCAGATGAGTGAAAATTTAATCGAAGTAAAAAACCTCTGTAAATACTTCCCGGCAGGTAAAAACCGTACCCTAAAAGCGGTGGACAATGTTTCCCTTGCTATCCGCAAAGGCGAAACCCTTGGCCTGGTAGGGGAAAGCGGCTGCGGCAAAACCACCTGTGGCCGTACTATTTTAAAGCTGTACAACCAAACCGCCGGCCAAATTTTTTACAACGGGGAAGAAATCTCTCATTTAAAGGGGAAAGACCTGCTGAAATTTAAAAAGAATGCCCAAATGATTTTCCAGGATCCTTACTCCTCTTTGGACCCTCGTATGACCATTGGCGAAATTATTTCCGAGGGTATGACCGTACACTCTAACCTCTCTGCAGAAGAAAAGAACAAGCGTGTAACCGAGCTGCTTGCCCGCGTAGGCTTAACCGACGACTACGCCAACCGCTTTGCCCACGAGCTTTCCGGCGGCCAGCGCCAGCGTATCGGCATTGCCCGCGCCCTGGCTGTAGAGCCTGAGTTCATTGTGTGCGACGAACCAATTTCCGCCCTGGACGTTTCCATCCAGGCCCAAATTGTTAACCTGCTCATTAAGCTGCAAAAGGAAAACAACCTTACTTACCTGTTTATCTCCCACGACCTGTCCATGGTAAAACATATTTCCGACCGCGTTGGTATTATGTACCTGGGCAGCCTGGTAGAGTTGGGCACCAGCGACCAAATTTTCAGCCATGCCCTGCACCCCTACACCCAGGCTTTAATCTCCGCCATTCCGGCTGCGGACCCTCGCTCCGAAAAAGACAGGGAACGCATTAAATTGGAGGGCGAAGTACCAAGCCCGATTAACCCGCCTTCCGGCTGCAAATTCCGTGAAAGATGCCGTTACGCCACCGAAGAGTGCGCCAAAGCCGTTCCGGAGCTTGTGGAGGTGGAACCAGGCCGCTTTGTTGCCTGCCACCACTGGGAAGAAATCTAACCTGCTGTTT
>CAJTSZ010000113.1 GCA_910578755.1 uncultured Oscillospiraceae bacterium
TATTCAGTTTTTAGTACAATACCCTGCTTGTCCGTCGCTCGAAAAACCTTGATTCTACTGGTTTTCTTTTCCAATCGGCTTCATCGTCGGGAACAAAAGCACATCGCGGATGGAGGGCGCGCCGGTAAGCAGCATTACCAGGCGGTCAATACCCATGCCAAAGCCACCCGTTGGCGGCAGGCCGTATTCCAAGGCGTTAATAAAGTCGGTATCCATATCTGTAGCTTCTTCATCACCGGCAGCCTTTAGCTCCAGCTGGTGTTCAAAGCGCTGCTTTTGGTCGATGGGGTCGTTAAGCTCGGAAAAGGCGTTGGCCAGTTCACGGCCCATAACAAACAGCTCAAAACGCTCTGTATAGCCTGGTTTGTCTTTCATCCTTTTGGAAAGAGGGGAAATTTCCACAGGGTGGCCAATCATAAAGGTAGGCTGTACCAAATGTTCTTCACAGAATTCATCAAAGAACAGGTTCAAAATATCCCCTTTCTGGTGGCGCTCCTCATATTCCACATGGTGTTCTTTTGCCGCAGCCCGCACTTCTTCCAAGGTATTCAGCTGGTCAAAATCTACACCAGCGTATTTTTTAACGGCCTCCACCATGGTAATGCGTTCAAAGGGCTTGCCAAAATCAATTTCAACACCGTTACAAACTACCTTAGTGGTGCCCAAAACAGCCTGAGTTACATGGCGCAGCAGCTCCTCTGTCAGGTTCATTACCCCTTCGTAATCGGTATAAGCCTGGTAAAATTCCAGCATGGTGAATTCCGGGTTGTGCTTTGTATCCATACCCTCGTTGCGGAATACCCGGCCAATTTCATACACTTTGTCAAAACCGCCAACAATCAGCCGTTTTAAATGCAGCTCCAGGGCAATGCGCAGGTTCATATCCAAATCCAAGGTATTGTGGTGGGTAATAAAAGGACGTGCAGCAGCGCCGCCGGCCACATTGTGGAGTACCGGCGTTTCTACCTCCAAAAAGCCGTGGTTATCCAAAAAGCTGCGCAGTTCCTTAATAATTTGGGAACGTTTTATAAAGGTATCCCGCACTTCGGGGTTCATAATCAGGTCCACATATCTTTGGCGGTATCTTAAATCCGTATCCTTTAAGCCATGGAATTTTTCCGGCAAGGGCAGCAGGGACTTGGAAAGCAGCACAACCTCAAGCCCGCGGATAGAAATTTCCCCGTGGCGTGTCCGGAATACCTCGCCTTTTACGCCTACAATATCGCCAATATCCCATTTTTTAAATTGGGCGTATACTTCCTCGCCAACCAAGTTCATTTTCATATAAACCTGAATTTTCCCCGTAGCGTCAGAAAGGTCAAAAAAGGAAGCCTTGCCCATGTCCCGCTTGCTCATAACACGGCCGGCTACAGAAACAGCCTGCCCCTCGTACTCCTCAAACTTGTTGTTAATATCCGCAGCATAGGCGGTACGGTCGTACTTTGTTTGTTCAAATGGATCCTGCCCAGCCTTTTGAAGGGCTGCCAGCTTATCCCGGCGGATTTGCAAAATTTCGGATAATTCCTCTGCGGTGGGCTCTACAGCTGCTGCCTGGACAGCCTGCTCCCCCGCTTTGTTTTCTAAGTTTTCCTGCATCTATTACTACATCCTTTCTTTGTGATGTTGTTTTTCCTTATGGCCCGCCCTATGGGCATACCGTATAAAGACGGGTAAATATACCATTCCACACCTCATGGCCAAGTATATTAGCATAATGGTATTATTATAAATGGTATCCACTGAAATGACAAGTTTCTATGGGGTAAAATCCGCATTTTTCTACTATTCAAAGGCAGGGGGCTTTTGCCCAAGGCGTATTTTTGTGCATTCCGCCCCCTTTTCCCTGCTGCCCTGCTTTAAAACAGCAATCCCCCCGGCACACCGGAGGGATTATGCTCACCTTTATGCTTTAATCAGCCATTGCTTGCTAATTGTTTAAAATACAGCCCAGGAATAACAGCATAGGTACTTTTAAGCTTTTACTTCAATAATCTCATATTCCACTACTTCGCCGGAGGGCACAGCAACCTGTACAGAATCGCCCACCTTGTGGCCCAGCAATGCCTTGCCTACTGGAGATTCGTCTGTAATAGTATCCATATCCATGCTGGATTCTACAGAGTTAATAAAACGGTAAGTCATTTCATCGCCAAATTCTTTGTCCCGAATGGTTACTGTTGTGCCAATAGAAACAGCGCCTGTGTTTAAATCGGCTTTATCTACCAGCTTTACATTTTTCAGCTGCTTTTCCAGCACAACAATTCTAGCCTCTACAATAGCCTGTTCGTTTTTTGCCTCGTCATACTCGCTGTTTTCGGAAAGATCCCCAAAACCTCTTGCAATTTTAATTTTTTCGGCAATGTCGGCACGTCTTGTTGTTTTCAGTATATTTAACTCGTTTACCAGTTCTTCATAGCCTTCTTTGGTCATAACCAATTCGTTTGCCACTTCACATTCTCCTCTCAAACCCAGCATATTCTGCCGGGCCGCGACAATAGTTGTATTATAGTAAAAGACATAGCCTCTGTCAAGTTTTTTTCATAATATTCACAACTCTTTTTCTGTATTGCCTATTTTTTTACCTATAAAATACAAAATATCTGCTTTTGTTACATAGTGCCTAAACCATTCCCCCGCCTGCCAGCGCCCTGTTTGCTGCCTTCCAGTCTGTGCCCCAAACCGGTCCGGCGTCAAAAGAACAGGGAAAAAGGCGCCAACCGGCGTTTGTACAGTGCCCCGCCCTCCAGTGAAAAGCGGCAAGTTTGCTTTTCGCTTTCTTTCACTCCTTGTACACTATTGGAGTATTTTTAAATATAAAAATGCAAGCCTGTTTTACAGCAAAAGCCTCGCTTCCTCCACAATATCCAGCCAAACCGCCGGCTCCCCCTCTATTTGCCCCTGCTCCCCCTGCATACTTAGCGCATAATGGCAGCGGCCCAGCTCCAGCATAGCGCAGAAAAAATTCATTGGGTCAATATCCTCCGGCAGCTTCTCCAGCATTTCCTCCGGCCACAGGGGCCGCAGCTTTTCCACTGCCCTCCCGCCTTTGGAACCCATCTCCTTTGTTGTCAGCAGCAGCCCGCCCCACTGGGCCCCCTGGGGCATCTCCTCTAAAGAAAGGATAAACTGGCAGCCCCTTAACCCCTGGGGCTCCTGGGTCACTGCCAAAGGCGCCCCATATTCCTCCAGTATTTCCCGGGAAAATTCCTGGTAGCTTTCCCGTTCCTGGCAATACACCGTTACATTGGGGAAAAACTGCAGCAAATCCTCCACCAGGGCCTGGTGTTTGGCATTGGTGTCCGCTACTCCTACCGCAATTCTTTCTGCCGCAAGGCCCAAACCGTCCGCCAAGGATTTCACGGTATTTTCCAGCAGCTTTTCTTCAAACCGTTCCCCTGCAAAGGCGCGCCAAATTTTACTGTTGGGCAGCTTTAGCCCTGGGGGAACAACCACCCGGCTTGCATACCGCCCTACTATTTTTTGCAGCTTTGCCCAGTTTGTCCGTTTACCAAGGGGTACAACCGCAAAGGGGGTCCCCAAAATATCCTGCTCCTCCCATGGTTTTCTTCTTCCCCCAAAAAGCCGCCGCAAGCCTTTGCGTTTTTCCTTGGTCAATACTACAAACATTTTCCCACTCCTCCTCGGTTTCCCTGTTCCTTTGCCGCCTAAGGCAAAACAAAGCCATACCCAGGCGCTTCCTATTTTAAAAAATATTATGCGGGCAAAACACCCAATAGTACCCCAAAATAAGTTTCTTTTTCCATCTACCTTTCTTTTACATTTTGTGATATAATAACGACGTTGTCGTTATTATATTTCTATGTCCATGCACATACGCTCACTTTGTCCGCTCCGTGCAGTAATGGACAATTATATCATTCCGCTTGCGCTTCATGATGTAATAACGACGTTGCCCTTATTACATTTCTATGTCCTTTTTATAAGGCTTTCATCCCCAACCCCCGCCCCTTTCTTTTGTGTGAAAAGAAAGGGGGAAAGAAGCCGTAATTCAGCGGGTATACCCGCTGTGGGGCTTGCTTTCCGCTGTGCTGACTTTTAGACTGTGGCCTCTAACCGTTAGAGCCCAGAAATTCAGTAATGCTCTGCGCAGGCAGGGCTACTAAACGGGAAGCCCCCCTTTCCTTTTGGGGGGCCAACCGTTGTGCAGGGGAGTGTTCCTTGTAACATGGCCATACACGAACGTGGGTCCATGTTATAATTAAACACTCCCCAAACACCGGTTGCCGCCGCTTATTGAGAGGCACAATCAAATAACGGGTATCCGTAGGGCGGAGCCCTCGGCGGCTTTCTTTTCCATATTTCTTTCTTCGCCAGAAAGAAATATGGCCGGGTTGGGGGTGGAACCCCCAAAAGTTTTCTAAAAGCAAACTTGCTAACTTGCAGCGGGACACCGCTGCAAGTTTTGGGGCAGGCGCGCCCTGCATAAGCCCGCCAGCACAGGCTTGGAGGCAGCCCATGCCTCCAAAAGAAAACCCTTACAGCGGTATGCCATTGGGCAATGATATTATATATTATAAAGAAAAGAGTGACGTGAAAATGAACAAATCGACCATTTCGGTAGTAGACCGTTCGGATCACCTTCTCCCCACCATTTTGCTCCTTGCCTGGCCCATTTTTTTGGAGCAGGTGCTAACCTCCCTGGCACAGTCTGTAGATACAGCCATGGTAGGTTCCTTGGGGGCCAACGCTACTGCCGCAGTGGCCATCAGCCAATCCCCCAATATGTTAATTAACGGCATTATTATGGCCCTTGGCATTGGGTTCACCTCCATGGTGGCCCGCAGCGTCGGGGCAAAGGAATTTGAACGCGTCCGCCTTTTAATCCGCCAGTCCCTGCTCACCATTGCTGCCGTTGGCCTCCCCCTTTCCCTGCTGTGTTTCCTGCTGGCCCGGCAAATCCCCATTTGGATGGGCGCCGCGCCGGATATTTTAGATACTGCCGAAACCTACAACCGCATTTTAGCCCTTTCCCTGTTGTTCCGCAGCCTGCTTATGGTGCTTACCGCCATTTACCGCGGCTTTGGCGACGCTAAAACCCCAATGATCACCAATATTTGCATCAATATTGCCAACGTCATTGGCAACTTTTTGCTGATCTACCCCACCAGAACCCTTACCCTCCTTGGCCTTTCCTTTACTATGCCCGGCGCCGGGCTGGGGGTTACCGGTGCGGCCATTGCCACCTCCCTTTCCGCTACGCTGGGCTCCTTGGCCCTTTTGGCCAACTGTTTCCTCCGCAAGGATGCGTTTTGTATTTCCATAAAGGACGGCTTCCGCCCGGATTGGAAGGAGCTTTCCACCGTCACCCGCATCAGCCTGCCTGCTATGCTGGAACGCTTCACCATGAGTGGCGCCTCTATTGTGGTAATGAGCACCATTGCCACCCTCGGCACCGCCGCCGTTGCTGCCAACAGCCTGGCCGGCACTGCGGAATCCCTCAGCTTTATGCCGGGGTTTGCCTTTGGCACCTCGGTTACTACCCTGGTCGGCCAGTCCCTTGGGGCAAACCGGGAGGACTTGGCAAAGCGCTATGTTTCCCTTACCTGCCGCCTGGGTTCTGTGGTTATGCTGTTTATGAGCTGCGTGCTTTTCTTTGGCTCCCGCAATATTATTTCCCTGTTCACCCCGGACCTGGAAGTCATTGAAATGGGCAGCATCCTCATTAAAATTTTAGCCATTATTCAAATTCCCCAGGTAATTGCCATGGTTTACTCCGGCGCGTTGAAGGGCGCCGGGGACACAAAAAGCCCCTTCCTTATCGCCCTCATCTCCATGTGGGGCGTGCGGATTTTAGGCGTTGTCGTTACAGTACGGTTCCTCGGCCTTGGCATTAACGCCGTGTGCGTCAGCATGTGCTGCGATAATGTGGTCCGTTGTATCCTGTTCCACTTGCGGTACAAAAAAACCAACTGGTCTAAAACAAAATAGCAAAAACAACCCCTCGGCTGGGGAACCGGTGCATAGGGACAATTTATGAACCTACCCATATAACTTAATATTTGTTCCTGTGGAGGGAGGCTGTGTTTCAGCACAGCCTCCCTTTTCTGCTCATGCGACCTCGTTTGGAATTGCTTCTGCCATGGAATCCGCCATACTCCGAGGAAGTTCATCCACCAGGCCGATGTCACGATAGTAGATGCGTACTTCCTGCGGTGCTGTGCGGGAGTATTTCTCCGCACGCTCACCGACCTCCACTCGTTTGATGAAGATGCGCAGGATCTCAGCAGTCAGCTCCGGAATCTCGCTGTATCGCTTGGCATTCTCAATGAACCGGGC
>CAJTSZ010000114.1 GCA_910578755.1 uncultured Oscillospiraceae bacterium
CCCAGTGGAGGCTTGCTGCGGAGAAAGCGGCTCCACCCTGCGGTTTTTGGTTCCTATTCTTTGCGCTTTGGGGCTGCCCGGGGCCTTTTCCGGCCATGGGCGGCTGCCCCAGCGGCCCATGACGCCCTTGACCAGCCAAATGCAGCGCCACGGCGCCCTTTTTACCGGGGAGAGTCTGCCCTTCACCGTGACAGGCCGGCTGGAAAGCGGCGTTTACACCTTCCCTGGGGATGTGAGCTCCCAGTATATTACAGGGCTCCTGTTTGCCCTGCCCCTGGTGGAAGGCAGCAGTGAAATCTGCCTTACCTCCCCTCTGCAATCCCGCGGCTATGTGGATTTAACCCTGGATGTACTGCGCCGGTTTGGCGTTGTGGTGGAGGAGCAGGAGAACCGTTTCCTGATTGCCGGGGGCCAGAAGTACACCTCTCCCAAAAGATTACTTGCCCAGGGGGATTGGTCCAACGGGGCCTTTTGGCTTACCGCTGGTGCCATGGGCTTCCCTGTGGCGGTGGCGGGGCTAAAGAAAGAATCCCTGCAGGGGGATCGGGAAATCTGCGCCATACTTAGGCGCATGGGCGCACAGTTTACCTGGAAAAACGGGCGCATCCACCCGGAAGGCGGCAGCCTGACCGCCACGGAAATTGACGCCGGGCAAATCCCCGACCTTATCCCTATTTTAGCTGTTGCAGCAGCCACAGCCAAAGGGACTACCCGCATTGTAAATGCTGGCCGGCTGCGGATTAAGGAATCGGACCGGCTGGCTGCCATGGCGGAATGCTTAACCCGCATTGGCGCCCAAGTGGAGGAAGGGGCGGACAGCCTGACCATTTACGGCGTGCCTCTGCTGAAAGGCGGGGAAGTTTCCTCCTACAACGACCACCGCATTGCTATGGCTATGGCCATTGCTGCATTAAAGTGCCAGGAACCGGTAATAATCCACCAGCCTATGTGCGTAGCAAAATCTTATCCAAACTTTTACGAAGAATATAAAAGAATGGGAGGGAACGCCAATGTCGTCCACATGGGGTAGACAACTCCGGCTTTCCATTTGGGGGGAAAGCCATTCTCAAAGCATTGGAGCCGTTTTGGACGGCTTGCCCGCTGGGGAACAGATTGATATGGAGGAGCTGCTGTTTTTTATGTCCCGCCGCAGCTCCCAGGGGGGCAGCCTGGACACTCCCCGGGTAGAAAAGGATTACCCGGAAATTCAAAGCGGCATTGTAAACAACATCACCTGCGGCACCCCTGTGTGCGCCGTAATACACAACGGCAACACACGTTCCAAGGACTACAGCCAGCTGGCCTGCAAGGCCCGGCCCGGCCATGCCGATTACACCGGCTTTATGCGCTACGGCGGCCACAACGACATCCGGGGCGGGGGACATTTTTCTGGCCGGTTAACGGCGCCTTTGGTGTTTGCCGGGGGCTTGTGCCGCCAGCTGCTGGCCCGACGGGGTATTGCCATTGCCGCCCACATTGCTTCCATACATCATGTTCAGGATACCCCCTTCCCTTTGCTGGGGCCGGATAAGGAAACGGCCTCCCGGCTGAACCGCAGTTTTTTCCCTGTATTGGACGAAGTCGCCGGCCAGCAAATGAGGGACTGCATTGAGGCTGCCCGCAGGGAGCAAAATTCCGTAGGCGGGGTAGTAGAGTGCGCCCTGCTTGGCCTGCCCGCCGGCCTGGGCGACCCCATATTCGACAATGTGGAAAGCGCTCTTTCCTCCCTGCTGTTTGCCATCCCCGGGGTAAAAGGGGTGGAATTTGGGGCGGGCTTTTCTATTTCCCAAATGATGGGCAGCCAAAGCAATGACCCCTTTTATATGAAAAACGGCTCTGTATATACGAAAACCAACAACAACGGGGGTATTTTAGGGGGAATTACCAGCGGAATGCCTGTAATTTTCCGCGTTGCTTTTAAGCCCACCCCATCCATTGGGCTGCCCCAGGAAACAGTGGATTTTGTCCGTGGGGAAAACACAGAGCTTACGGTACAGGGCCGCCACGACCCCTGCATTGTGCGCCGGGCTGTCCCCTGTGTGGAGGCTGCCGTCGCTTTAAGTATAACCGATCTGCTCCTTTGCAGCCAAGGGGGGTGGAAATAATGAATCTGGAAGAAATTATTTGCGGTAAGGCAGTTCCCGGCCTTCCAGTGGCTTGCCAGGGGGTGGAATGTTCTTACTCCAGCATAGCCTGCCGCCAGGTGTTTTGCAACCCGGAAATTACCTTTTACGAAACCTTTGAGGAAGTATTCCAGTCTGTAATAGAGGGAAAAAATACCTACGGTGTTGTGCCTATTGAAAATACCCTTGCTGGCTCTGTTACCGATAATTACGACCTGATGTTGGAGTACAACCTGTTTATTGCCGCTTCGGTTACAGTTAAAATAGACCACTGCCTGCTGGCCCTGCCCGGTACCCGGCTGGAAGAAATTAGGCACATCTACTCTCACCCCCAGGCCCTGCACCAGTGCAGCGACTTTTTCCGTAGCCACAGGGAAATTACCCCACACACCTATTCCAACACGGCGGCTTCCGCCCAATTTGTGGCCCAGCAGCAAAACCCATCCTTTGGGGCCATTGGCTCCATACGGTTTAAAAATTTTAACCCAGGGTTTGCAGAACCGGAAAAACAACTACACCCGCTTTGTTGTGGTAAGCAAGGATGGGGCCGCCTCTCCCCTTTGCAGCCGCATCAGCCTGATACTGCGCCTGGCTCACCGCCCCGGCGCCTTGGTGCGAACCCTTTCCCACTTTGCCGAAAAAAACATCAACCTGCTGAAGCTGGAATCCCGCCCCATTCCCGACAGCCCCTTTGAATTTTTGTTTTACTGTGACTTTGCCGGCAATATTGCCGATACCAATGTACAGCTTGCCCTTGGCCAGCTGCCCCAGGACATTATATTTATGAAATTTTTAGGCAACTACCCGGAGGAATAACCTTCGGGCAGTTGTTTTTTGGAGGAAACAGCCGCCCTGCCAAAAGGGAAGGTTTGCAATAGCCGGGAATTTATAGTATGATAATGGTGTATATCTTTAGGGTCTGACCAGCCGGGGAGCTGTTCTTTTGGAAACGCCAGCTGCCTCCAAGCCTGCGCGCTGCTGGGCTTCCAGCCCAGACCCCGCCTTTTGTGGGGCTTTCAGCCCCACAAAAGGCCCCATTCTTTTGGCGAGAAAAGAATGGGGAAAGAAACAGCAATTCAGCGGGAACCCCGCTGAATTGGCAGCAAGTTCGCTTTGCGAACTTGTGGGGCTTCCGCCCTACGGATACCCGTTATTTGCTTGTGCCCCTCAATAAAAGGCGGCAACCAATGTTTGTACAGCGCTCCATTATAATAGGCCGTTCCCATGCGTTGCATGGGAACATGGCCATATTATAAGTTTGCTGTACTGCACAACGGTTGGTCTGCCCAAAGGAGGGGGCAGACTACCCGCTTAATAGCCCTGCCTACGCAGGGCATTACCAAACTTTCGGGCTCTAACCATTAGAGGCCATAATCCAAAAGTCAGCACAGCGGGAATGCCGCCCCCTCCTTTGGGCGGCATTGGCCTTGCGTAGCCTTGTTTTCCTTGGAGCATTGCCATGTGCGAACGCACGGTACATTATAATCAAAAACAAGGCGAGCACGGCCAACCGCTTTTAGTTAGTGCCACTGTTTGAAGCCGGGCGGCCTTTTGCTTTAGCAGGCCGACCGGGGGGTTCAAAGGGGCTACTGCCCCTTGCGTTTTTCTTTCCCTATTCTTTTGACACCAAAAGAATAGGGCGCAGGTTCGGGCCGCGTAGGCCCGCAAATAAAGTTGCCACAAGTTCGCAAAGCGAGCTTGCTATCTTTCCCCCTTTCTTTTGTGTGAAAAAAAGGGGGCACAAGTTGGGCTATGCCCAACTTGCCAACTTACAGCGGCGTGCCGCTGTAAGTTTTGGGCCTGGGGTAGGCCATACGCAGGGTGTGGGGCTGAAAGCCCTGCAAAAGCCCCTTGCAAGGAATTCCATTTTTGGAGGAAATAAATTGTGAGTACCTTTGAGCAAGTTTTTCACGCCTTTTTGGAAGACACTGTACCACAGGAACTGCGCTGCGCCCCCATAGCCCATATGGAGGCCAGCCGGGAAAAACGGGAAATTACCGTTACAGTAACCCCTAATACTTTGCTTTCCAAGGCAGAACTGGCCAAAACAGAACGCAGCCTGATGCGCCAGGCCAACCTGACGCTATTCCACATTTTAACCCGCTACCAGCCGCAAATGCTTTCGGCGGAATATTTGGAGCAGCTTCTTTTTGTGCTGCGCAAAAAGGGCTACCCGGCCAACGGTATTTTTGAAGGCAGCGGCCGCATCCTGGAAGGGGACACCTTTACCATTACCCTGCGCCATGGCGGCCATGATATGATTTGCCGCAGCGGCTGCGACAACGCCTTAAAGCAGCTGATGCTGGAGGAATTTGGCCGAACGGTGGAGGTGGTTTTCGACGGTGTGCTTGCCATGGAAACCAGCAGCCCCCAGTACCGGGAGTTAGTGAAAAAACTGCCGGAAAGCGCCCATGCCCCCTCTGTGCAAAGCAATGGGGAAAGCAAGCCTAAAAAAGAACGGAAGGAGCTTTCCCCCAAACGCCTTGCCTTTGACTGCGAGGGCCTGCCCTTTGAGGCGGAAAGTGCCGTTGTTGTGGTGGGGCGCCCCATTAAGGACCGGCCCATCTCCTTAAGCCAAGTAACGGCGGAAAGCGGCGCTGTTACGGTTTGGGGAACTATTATCCGAAAGGAATCTGTCACCTCCAAGGACGGCAAGTGGGAAATTTACTCCATTGACATTACCGATTACGAAAGTTCCAACACCCTGAAAATGATTTTGCCCACAGATAAAAAGGAAGCCGTGGAGGAACTGAAAAAGGGCGATACCATTTTAGTGCAGGGGGACGCCTCCTACGATAAGTACGAGCATGACGTTACCATTCGGCCCAACAGCGTCACCTTAGTGCAGCAGGTAAAGAAAAAAGACAATGCCCCCAAAAAGCGGGTGGAACTGCATCTGCATACCAATATGTCCACTATGGACGGGCTTTCCTCCCCTGTTGACCTGGTAAAAACAGCTCACGACTGGGGGCACCCAGCTATTGCCATTACAGACCACGGGGTATGCCAAGGCTTTCCGGACGCCATGTACCTTTCCGAGGGCTGGGAGGACTTTAAAACCATTTACGGCGTAGAGGCCTACTATGTAGACGACATGATTATGGCCGTAAAGGGATCTGAACCCAGGGGTTTTGGGGAAGAATTTATTGTGTTTGACTTGGAAACCACCGGCCTTTCTGCCCAAGGCGAACGGATCACGGAAATTGGCGCCGTAAAAATACGGGGTGGCCAGGTGGTGGAAACCTTTAACACCTTTGTAAACCCTCAGCGTGCTATCCCCCCAAAAATTGTGGAGCTCACCGGCATTACCGACGAAATGGTAAAGGACGCCCCCTTGGAAGATGAGGCCTTGGCCCTTTGGCAGGAATTTTGCCCCCCCAACGCCGTTTTGGTTGCCCACAATGCCGATTTTGACTGTGGCTTTATGCGGGCTGCCTTTGGCCGCTGCGGCAAGGAGTTTAACCACACCTACATTGACACGGTGGCGGTAGCCCGTTCCATGTTTAAGGGGCTGAAAAACCACAAGCTGGACACAGTGGCCGCTTACCTGAAGGTGGGTGATTTTAACCACCACCGGGCTTGCGACGACGCCGATGTTTTGGGCCGCATTTTCCTGCGGATGATGGAACTTTTAAAAGAAGAACATGGCATTGATAACATTGAACACATCAACACAGCGCTGGCCGGGGCGGACCCCACCAAGCTAAAATATTTCCACCAGATTATTTTGGTGCGCAACACCCTGGGGCTGCAAAATCTGTACAAGTTAATTTCCATATCCCATTTAAAATACTTTAAAAAGAAGCCCCTTATCCCCAAAAGCCAGCTAATCAAGCACCGGGAGGGGCTGCTGCTGGGCAGCGCCTGCGAGGCCGGGGAACTTTTCCGGGCGGTGGTGGCCGGAAAACCTTGGAACGAGCTTTGCGCCATTGCTAAATTTTACGACTATTTGGAGGTACAGCCCCTGGGCAACAACGAGTTTATGCTGCGCAACGGGGATGTTACCTCCTACCAGGAACTAATGGATTTTAATAAAACCATTATTAAGCTGGGGGATTATCTCCGTATCCCCGTTGTGGCCACCGGGGACGTACACTTTTTGAAAAAAGAGGATGCCATTTTCCGGGCCATTTTAATGGCGGGGACCGGCCTTAAAG
>CAJTSZ010000115.1 GCA_910578755.1 uncultured Oscillospiraceae bacterium
GCAGAAGCCTTCTTTTGAACCACTCGCCTAGCGAGTGGTTTTCTTTATACAAAAAAGCGAAAAGGGCCGTACTTTACACAGCCCTTCTCGCTTTTTAGATGAATATTCGTAGTTGGCAAAATTATTGTACTGGTGCCTTTGGCGCTTCAGGGGCTTTGGGAACCTCCGGTACTTCCGGTACTGCTGGAGCCGTTGGAGCCTCCGGTACTCCCGGCGTTTCCGGTGCTGCTGGTGCCGTTGGAGCCTCCGGGGTCTCCGGCGCTTCTGGCACTTCCAGGGAATCCGTGGCCTCCTCTCCTAAAACGGGAGGCTGGGGTATGGTTTCTTCATCAAATTCCAGCCGCACCATTTGTTCCAGCTCCTGGGGGCTGCTGGTCATGGAAAACATATCCCGCAGGTGCAGGAAAAGCTCCATTCCCTTTTGCTGGGTTTCAAAATCAATGGCTTCCAGCCCTGGCTGGTTTAAGTTAATTTTACTTAACACGGCGTAGCAATCTTGGGCAAATTGGGCCGCGGAAACGTACTCTTTTGCATTCATAGTAAATTTAAGGTATACATCGTCCGCCGCGGTTAAGGCGTCCGCTGTTTGCGGGTAGATGTAATCTGTAGAAGGGAGCAGCTCCACGTGTACCTTTAATTGGCTGATTCCCTCGGCATTTTGAAGCCGGCTATAGCAATCATCGTAAATTTCCTGGCGAATTTGCGCAGCAGCCCTGTGGTACTGTGGCCCGGCCAGTTGGGCAAAGGGCGCTATGGCGGAGCAGGCCAGGGCGCCGAAAATCAGAATAAAACAAATAACGGTGCTGAAAAAGTCGAACCGAAGCCGGTCGCCCTTGTGGCGGGCATACTGGTACAGCATTTCACCGCCCAAAAGCACAAGAAACAAGGGGGAAAGGCGCAGGGCCAGAACCAGGTCCACCGGGAGCTTGAACAGGGAAAAAAGGATAATAAAGCCGGTAAAAATAAGGCAAACGCCCATAGTAACTACGCCAACGCGGCGGGTGGGGCGCTGGATCCCCTCCCCTGCCTGCCCAGCGGCGCACTGGGCGGAGTGAATGTTGGGGTTATTGTTCATCATTGTTGTACTCCTTTAAATTGTCATCCAAAAAAAGGTTTTTATACAGCCCTTTTCCTGTTACCAGGCGGTAGCCAAACCAAATCAAAGCCACCGCTACAGCAACAGAAGGCAGCCGGCGCACCGCGTAATGGACCATAGGGGCAAACTCATAAACAAAGCTGGAAAGGAGGGTGTTGTAAATCATATAAAGGCCCAGGAGAATACAGCAAATGCCGCCAAACTTATACTGCTTCCCATTGATGAACATATTGCGCAAAGGCAGGAAGGAATCCAAATGGAAAAGGTAGTCGTCCGGGATATTGTAGCGGTCGTAGGACATATTGTACAGGTTCAGCGTATCAAAAAAGGCGTAAAACCAAATAACCGGCAGAAGAAAGGTAAGGACGCCAAGGTAAAACATGGACGATACGGCAGTTATCAGGCCAAACAGCCCCATTAAGGAAACCCCCCGTTTTAAATAGCCCAAATACATTTGGCCCGCGCCGGGCATCATCCCAAATACAAAGGATAAAAATCTACTTTTTTTCATTGTTATATTCTCCTCTCAGGTTGAATGAATAAAATAATTTATTGAAAGCATCATTCACATTGTCAGAAATTTGGTTTGCTGCGGAAGAAATACGGTAGGTGCCCTCCTCCATAAAATCCAAAAGATTGGTGCCCATGTTGTCCTGCTCTGGGGTAAACACACCGCCTACCCAAAACACCATTGCCATGCCGGCTGCCACGGCAACCGATGTAAATTTGTGTAAAAAGATTACCCGGGTGCGGTCCTTAATTTTTTTCCAAACCGTAGGATATACTGGTTCCAAGGGCTGCAAAAGGGGGACACCGCACATTACTTCGGTGTACCGTTCCAGGCAGCTGTCGCAAAAAGAAAGATGCTCCGCGGCTTCCAGCCGGCTTTCCTCGGGAAGGGCTTCTTCCACCAGCAAGCGCAGGGCTTCGTTGGTAAGGCATCCGTTTTTATCAAATAAATCAGCCATAGTGCTCCTCCTTTCTTATCTGTTTGCGCAAAATTTGTTTGGCGCGGTAAATTTGGGTTTCTACGGTACGTTTTGGCCTATCCAGGGCGGCGGCAATTTCGTCGGTGGTTTTTTCCTGTATAAAGTGCAGGATGGAAATTTGCCGGTAGGGCTCCTTTAGGGCATAAATAATACTTGCAACCGTTTGTTCCGATTCTTTTTCAATGTAAATATCTTCGGGAGCACAGGCAACGGGCAACAGGGGCTGGGTATCCTCCGGTTCTGTCAGCTGCACCCTGCGGGCATAGGCGCTGCCTAAATAATCCTTTGCTTTATTGGCCGCAATACGGGCCAGCCATGGTTTATAATTGGTGCCCTGGTAGTTATCCAGGTGCTGGTAGGCGGAAAGAAAGGTTTCCTGGGTAAGGTTTTGCGCCTCATAATAATCCTTTACAAATTGGTAGCAAATGGTAAACACCAGCTTTTCATAAGTTTCAACGATTTCCTGAAATTGTTTTTCTGTTACCACGCCAATGTTCACCGCCTTCCCCTTTGTTTTTGCTTTCTGTTTATTAAAACGGAACAGAAATTCCAAACACTACAATTTTACCATAACTTTTTAAAATTTTTTCCTAAGGCCATATTCTTTCGGGGCCCCCCGGCCCCAATAGCACCGGCCCCCTTTCAACATCAAAAGAAAGAAATATGGTCAGGGCTTGGGGCTAAAAGCCCCAAAAAACGCCCCAGGGTGCGGGGCTGGGTAGGCCCCTACAGCAAAAGCCCAAAGGCAGCCAACGCCTCCAAAAGAAAAACGTTACAGCAAAGGCATAAAACCTCCCCCAAAAGCGTATGATAATACTGTAATTGCCTGGTTTTGGAGTAAAAATGGCGGCACAAGGGGTACATACAGCCCGTGTCCTCCTGTACATCCACTTTTTATTGTTTCACAATAAAAAAGCGGAAAAGCTGTAAAATGTGTTGAATTTGCGTATAATATAGTGTATAGTTGATAGTATATTAGGTGCAAAAGGAGGAATATAACCATGAATGAACCTACCATTTCTTTTTCGATTCATGAGGATAAGGAAAACGAGATCAAAAAAACTTTAACCGTTATTTATGACGCCCTGCGCCAAAAAGGGTATAACCCAATTAACCAAATTGTTGGCTATATTCTTTCCGAAGACCCAACATACATTACAACCTATAACAATGCCCGCAGCTTAATCCGCCGCATAGATAGGGACGAGCTGCTGCAAATCTTAGTAAAATCCTACTTAAACCAGTAAGGCTGGGGTTCCCTTTCAATAACATATAGCAATAATAACCGGAGTCCCTTTCTAAAATAAAAAGGAACCCCGGTTATTTATTTGTTGGGAAAGGGCAGTGCAGCAAGCCTTGCCAGGCCCGCCGCTGTTTTCCTTTAAGGTTTGCGCGCTTAATTTCCCCTATTTTTCCTCCGGCAGGGCCTGCTTCTTTTTCCCCTCTTTTTGGTTTTTCCCTTGGCCAGTAAAGTCAAAACACCCTTCTGCTATGGCCTGGGCAGCCCCCTTTAACGCTGCGGAAAGCTCTGCAATTTCCAGCAGCACCTCCGCTGCCTCCACAGTGGAAAGCTCCTGGCCATACTGCTCCTCTATGCGGTCGGCAATACCCTGGGCCGCCTGTTTTGCGGCGTTGCGGCTTTGGGAAACCGCCTGTAATATTTGCTCCAGCTGCTGGCTGGTACAGTTTTCTTCCATTAACGCTGCTGTTACCCCCTTAATTTCCCCTATGGAAAGGGTATTTTTTAAATGAAAAATATACAGCAGCTGCATTACCTGAAAACGGGTGTACTTTTTGCCCTGAACCGGCAGTATCAGCTTTTCCTTGGTATAATTGTTCACCATGGACTTTGTCAGGGGCTTTTCCCCCTTTTCCCCGCCCTGCTGGGTAAATTTATCCTCAAACAAGGTGAGTATTTGGTCCACATACAGGTTCAGCTCCGGTATATCCTCCGGCCGCAGCGCGCCTGCCGTTATGCTGTTTTCCATATAATGCCTAATTTCTTTTGTTTGCAGTCCCATTGTTTCTCCCTTCGTTGCAGCGCACCTGCACCAATAACATCCTTCACTGCAAGGGCATAAAAACCCCATTGCAGCCTAAAATAAGTACATACTATACTTAATATAAAATATTTTTCTAAAAATTGCAATATACTATTGATAATATTTTATTATAGTATTATAATATTGATATAATATAGTTTTTAAAACTACTTATAATAGTTTTATATAGTTTATCTGCTTGGAGGTATCGTTATGAGTTCTTATTTTCAGCACGCAAGGGAACCAATGAACAGCTTCACCCATTTTATTGGCATTATTTGTTCCATAGCCGAAACGGCCTGCCTGGTGCTTCTCACTTGCTTTTCGGGCAATTTTACCTGGAAGGCTTTCATCTCTGTTGTTATTTTCGGCCTTTCCATGGTTGCTTTGTACAGCGCCAGCTCTGTTTACCACTATGTAAACGCTTCCACCCAAGTGCTGGAGCGCCTGCGCAAACTGGACCATGCTATGATTTATGTGCTCATTGCCGGCAGCTACACGCCTGTTTGCCTAAAGTTTATGCCCGGCGCCCAAGGGGTACTTTTTTCTTCCGTACTGTGGGCCATTGCTTTAGGCGGCTCCATTGTAAAGGTCTGCTGGATGGGCGCGCCGCGCTGGCTTTCCACCTGTGTGTACATTGTAATGGGTTGGTCCATCCTTTTTGCGCCTCAAGTCCTTGCAGCACTCCCTGTTGGCGCCATTGCCTTACTATTGGCCGGCGGTATTTCCTATACCATAGGCGCTGTTGTTTACATTTTTAAAAAGCCCAACCTTTCCCCCGCTTTTGGCTTCCATGAATTGTTCCATGTATTCATCTTGTTTGGTACATTTTTCCATTTTCTTTGTGTTTTACGATACATTGTCTATTAACCCCCAAAAAACAAACCCTTCCCCCCTCCCTTCCATAGTTTTGTGAGGTTTTATGAGGTTTTACGAGGCTTTACGGCCTGTTTTTTCTCAAAATAGGTTTGACTCTGCCTGCCCCCTTATGCTATACTAATTTATATAAAAGAGCACCTGCGTATCATATTGTTATGGTCCGCAGGTGCTCTTTTTTTATTTAAGGAGGTTAGAAACATGAAAACAAACTGGAATTGGCGTAAATGCGCCGTTGACATTGCTGTAGAACTTTTGGGCAGCTTTATGATAGCCATTGCCTTTTACAACTTTGCCTTGTATGCCGAATTT
The DNA here is from genome assembly GCA_910578755.1 of uncultured Oscillospiraceae bacterium. Taxonomy (GTDB): domain Bacteria; phylum Bacillota; class Clostridia; order Oscillospirales; family Ruminococcaceae; genus Negativibacillus. Next base: position 5,316 of record CAJTSZ010000115.1, read on the forward strand.
CCCCTTACCGGCTTTTCCGGCATAGCCATGATATTATACCGCTTGTTTGGCGCGCCAATGGGCTTTACCACTATCCTTTTAAATATCCCTGTAGCCATCATCTGCTACCGCCGCCTTGGCCGGGGGTTTTTCCTTCGTTCTGTACGGTGTATGGTAATTTCCTCCCTAATGCTGGATTTTGTTGCCCCCCTATTCCCCGCTTACCATGGGGAACGCCTGCTTTCCGCCCTGTGCATTGGCGTGTTTGCCGGCTTGGGCTACGCCTTAATTTATATGCGCAATTCCTCCACTGGCGGGTCCGACTTTATTATTATGACTGTAAAATCCTACCTGCCCCATGTTTCTATTGGCAAAATTATTTTCCTCACCGATGTAGGCATAATTATTTTAGGCGGCTGGATTTTTAAAGATATTGACGGCATTATTTACGGTATGCTGATTAACTACCTGTTTGCCATTGTTATGGATAAGGTAATGTATGGCATAAACGCTGGCAAACTGGCCCTGATTGTTACCGAGCAGGGGGAACTGGTTTCTGCTATGATAGAAGAAAAATGCGGCCGGGGCTCTACCCTTATTGACGCTAAAGGCGCATACAAAAAGGAGGGGAAAACCATTGTAATGTGCGCCTGCAGCAACCGGCAGATGTATTCTATTGAACAGGCCGTAAAAGAGGCTGACCCCAAAGCCTTTACCATTATTTTAGAATCCAACGAGGTTTTAGGCGAGGGCTTCCACACCACCCGCTTAGCCGAAACGGTCCAGTAAAATATGCCCCAAAAGCCAGATGCTTTTGGGGCATATTTTTTGCTGCAAAAAAAGGACAGCAATAATATTGCTGTCCTTTTTGGTGACCTACCGGAGATTCGAA
>CAJTSZ010000116.1 GCA_910578755.1 uncultured Oscillospiraceae bacterium
GTTTCCCACGACCGTTACTTTTTGGATAAAGTAGTAAACCATATTTTTGCTTATGAGGAAAACGGGACCCTAAAGCAATACCTGGGCGGTTACAGCGACTATTTTGCCCTTTATAGGGAAGAACAGCAGCACCCCCCAAAAAAACAGGGGCAGAGTGCAGGCAGTTCAGATAAACCCTATAAGCCTGTGCATGAAAAAAAGCTGAAGTTTACTTACAAGGAGCAAAAGGAGTTTGACGAAATAGACGCTGTTATTGCTGGTTTGGAAGAAAGTATAGCGGCGGTGCAGGAGGAAATTAACCTGCAATCGGCCAACTTTACCCGTTTGCAGGAGCTTTTGGAGGAAAAGGAAAGCCTGGAAGGGGCACTGGCGGAAAAAATGGACCGTTGGGTGTATTTAAACGATTTAAACGACCAGATTCAGCAGCAAAACAGCAAGGCTTAACAAAGCGCCCCTGTTCTATAAGAACAGGGGCGCTTTTTGTACTGTTATTTATTTGGAATTCGTTTCATAATCTGCGGCAAACTGCTCGTATTGAGCTGTGGTGTAAGCATCTTTAGAGGTTTCCCAGTTTTTCAGCTTGCTGCTCTTGTAGGAGTATTCGTTAATGCGGGTTAAGCTCCATGAAATGCTGTAGTTACACGGCAGTACCAGGGCGTTTTCCAGCAGGAAGGCCTCAGCGTCTGCAAAGGCGTTGTAGCGGGCGTCCATATCGTCATAAATAGCGTCTGCCTTAGTAACCAAGTCAGTGTACTCCTTGTAAATAGCAATCAGTTCTTCATCTGTAGCGTTGTTAATGTTGGAGTAAGAGGTGGAATACCAGGCATTGTCGTTGCCGTAGGTTTCCTGAACCAGATAGTTCTGTGGGTCGTTGTAGTCGGCGCCCCAGCCGTTAATTACAAAGGACTGGAGGTGAGGGTCGCGAACTTCCTTGTTCAAGCTGGAAACATAGGTGTTAATATTCAGCTTTACATAGTCGTCGCCCAAGCTGTCGCTGAATACCTGTTTTAAAACATTGGCGCTGTCCAAAGCAGTTTGGCTGGAGGCACTAATGTAGTAGTCAATTTCCACAGGGAAGGTAACACCCTTAGCAGTCAGTTCTTCAATAGCCTGCGCCTTGTATTCCTCTGCTTTTGCTTTGTTGTAACGGACCATACTTTCACCGTTAAAGGTGCCAAGGCCCAAACGCTCCCGAACCAGGTCAACATAGTCTGTGCCGTCGGATGTGTAAACAAAGTTTTTCATAGTGTAAAAGTCGTTTTCACATTTTAACGGGTTAATGGCATTGGTGCGTTTGTAGTAATTTGTCAGGTCAAGGCCGTAGTACCAGGAAAGGCGGAAAGCCTTGTTTGCAATGGCGGTGTTCCAGTTGGTGTCCGGCGTACCGTCATTTTTCATTTTGTCATAGTTAAAGTGGAACTGGTAAGAGTAAGAGGTGGGGCGTTTTTCTACCAGGTTGTTGTAAAATTCGTGGTTGGGGTTTCCACTGATTGTTTTCAGGTTGGATTCTGTCAAGTCAACATGGTCAATTTCACCGGCCTGCCACATTTGGTAAGCAACGTCGTTGGACTCTACCATTTTAAAAGTAATGCTGTCAAAGCGCTGGCAGTTGGTGTCCCAATATTTAGGGTTTGCCTTAAATACTTTTTCGTTGCCCTGTATATATGTAGGCATTAAGTAAGCACCATTGTACCACATGGTTTGGTTGTTCATGGCAAGGTAGCCTTCCGGCCCGCCCAGGTTATCAATTAGCTTTTGGGAAATGGGGTACAGGCAGCTGTAGTTTGCAACCGTATCAAAGTATGGCTTTGGCGCGGTGCAGGTGTAAATAATGGTGTAATCATCAGGAAGCTCCATGCCAACAGTTTCATAGAATTTGCTCATATCCAAAGCAAGGGCTTCTTCTTTTGACAGTTCTTTGGTGAAGTTATAGTATTCCGTAGCGCCTTTAATCAGTTCCATTGGCATGGAAGTATTGATGGAATCGTTTTTATGGAAGTTTAAAACAAATTCCAAGCCGGTAGCAAAGTCATGGGCGTTACAGTCGGCCATTTCTTCCCCGTTTACATCTACCCATTTTACCCCTTGGCGCAGGTTGAAGGTCCAGGTAAGGCCGCCGTCCTCGGTGCCCCATTTTTCCGCAATACATGGAATCATTCTGCCGTAGTTATCCACTTCCAGCAAGGGGTCCGTCAGGTTTACCAGGTTTTCACCGTCCTCAGCGCGCTGGCTGTGTACAGAGCAGAAGGTTTCCAGTTCACGGGTGGCCAGCTTTGCAATAACAATATCCTTTAAAGGTTCGTTGTCTGCGCTGTTGCTATTGCTGCTGTTTTCTGCAGCGGGGGTGGAAGGGGTTGACGGGGTATCGCCAGCTGGCTGCGTTGTGTTGCCGCCGGTGGAACAACCGCCCAGCATAAGGGCAGCTGCAAGCACAAAGGCTGCTAATCTTTGGTATGTTCTCATAAAACTATCCTCCTTTAATGTAAACCGGTTCCTTTGCCTTACTTTTGCTAATTGAGGAAAATACAATTTTAATAAAATATTTCCACAAATAGAAAATATTTTATGATAGTATACTAATATTTGCGCTAGTTGTCAATATATTACATATAATATGGGGATTTTTTTGTAATTTTATTTATTTTTTTAAGCCTAATACAAGCAAAATAACCATAAAATGTATATTAAATTGAATTACTTTCTCTATTGTGGATACCAGTTTCTCCACAAAATGTTGGCTCAGTAGGGGTGCCAATAAAAATAACCTTTGCGCCTATTTGGTCCGCTGGCAGGTGTGCTTAAAGGGATATAAAAAAACCCTTGCCGGATATTATTCCAGCAAGGGGTTTCGCCAATTTTGCAGAAGGGTAAGGGGGCTTAATCCCACCAAAAGTACCAAACAGTAGAATCTGCCAAGCCCTGGGCTAAAGCGGTTATGCTGCCAACACCTTGGTCCACAATGTCAGCGCACCAGGCGTATTGCTCCTGTGCAAGGACAGGGGCTTTTTCACGGCCAACAGCCTGGGGAAGGGTAAATTCCAATATGTCATGGGTCACAACGGATGGTACAGCGCCATGTTTTGTAAACCAGTATTTGGCAGTTGCCATCAGCCTTTCTGTGTCAGGACATTCATTCCAGCCGCCAAAAGGAAGGTAGGCAAACACTTCCCAGGGCTGCTGGACAGGGATTTCCGCCAAAATCAGCGGGATGGTTTTTTTGGTGCCGTAATCCCAATAGCCAAGAAAACGGTTGATGGGTTCTCCTTCATCACCCTCCAAGTCTTCCTCGGCCAGCAAGTCATCCTCCTCACCCCAAGGGTTTGGGAATAAAGCTTCCGCATTTTGCGGAAGGGGCAGGGCTTTCATGGCGCTGCGGTAAGCGGAAACTGCCTGAGGGGAAAAGGTGCCGCCCTTGCTTTGGGGGTCGCTGTTCATTAAAAGGGTTTCCAGTAAAATATCATCTTCTGCGGCAACCAGCATAGGGATAAAGCCCTCCTGTTTTCCCCGCTTTTGGGCGGCATGGAAGGCTGCCATTAAAGGGTCGTCGTCCTGCATAGGGGCAAAGTATTGGCAAGGGCAGTTTAAAAATTCCACCAGCTTGCTTGTAATGGGGGAAGTGGTTGTTTCGGTCATTTTTAAAACCTCCTCTTTTTGTAAACTGTTTCTATTTTTCTCATGAATAGTTATAGCCTTACACAACCCATTATACAAAAATAGGGGGAAAAGGCAAGGGTACGGCATAAATATAAAAAACGCTTGAAGCGGTGCCCCAAGCGTTTTTTATAGTATGGAGCTTGTGACCTGGCTCGAACAGGCGACCTGCTCATTACGAATGAGCTGCACTACCGGCTGTGCTACACAAGCAAAATATCGTAAAATATCGTAATACATTATAGAACATTCCGGTAGAAAAATCAAGAGAAAATTGTAAAATACCTCTATAGCCCTTCTTTTTCTCCATTTGCATCAATTAGCCGGGCAATAGCTTCCTCCGTGTAAGAAAGCAGCCGGCCAAATTCCACGGCAATGGCGCGCCGTTCTTCGCCGCAGTAGGCTTTTTGTTCCACCAGCCGCGCCTTGCGCTCCTTTAGGGAAAGGTAGGCTTGCAGCACAGCGTCCTCCTTGTAAAACACTAAGTTGTATTTATCTTGGTTTAAGGAAAGGGGGAACAGGTCTGTCAGCAGGGAGGCGTCCTCCACATAATACTTGGTGCCGTACTTTTGGCAGATTTCCTCTGCTACAGCAATATATTCGTCCCGCAGGGCCCGGTCAGCAGTGGGGTGGCCCAAGGCCAGTTTTTTAACCCCGGCGTTTACAATTTCGTTAAAACAGTCCATAGCGCCGCAGGCGTAGGAAAAGCTGTCTATTTTGCGCATAATAAAGGCCTCCTTTTTCTTCTATTGCAATAACTACTTAATAATATACGGCGTTTTACGGTGTTTGTAAAGGAGGTTTTATGCAATATTCATAATTTATCCATTGATAAAGGGAAAAAATACTTCTATACTAATTACAGTAAAGGGGTGGTAGCAGTATGAAACAATGGCTTAGGCAGTTTATGGCGGGCAGGTATGGGGTGGACCAGCTTTCCATGGCAATGGCAATATGCTCTATGGTACTGATGTTGGTTTCACGGGTTTTTAGGCTGCGGCTGCTGTATTGGATAGCTGCAGCAATGCTGGCGGCAATGGTATTTCGCTCTTACTCCCGCAATACTGCAAAAAGGTACCAGGAAAACCAGTGGTTTATAGGATATTTTAAACAGCTGCGCCGTTGGGCAGCAGGGCTGCAAAACCAATGGCAGGAAAGAAAAGCCTATCGCTTTTTTAAATGCCCCAGCTGCGGCCAAAAGCTGCGGGTTCCTAAGGGCAAGGGGAAAATTTGCATCACCTGCCCAAAGTGCAAAACAGAGCTGCTGCGTAAAACGTGAGTATGTTAAAAAATAGATGAGCGAAGTGAAGCTATTTTTTTGTGCATAACAGGGCGCAGGAAATTTGTGAAAAATAAAAATTTCATAAGCGCCCCTTACAAGTTTTTTGGCTTCGCCTGCAAAACTTGCGAAAATTACTTTATTGCAGCCCGAATCTGTCTGCATACCGAATTTTTACTGTGAAACAATGAAAAAAACAGCGCCCAGGCTAGCTGGGGTGCTGTTTTTTGCGTTAATTTGAGCCGTTTCAAACAAAAACGAAAAAAAACCTATAAAAAGAGTGCATTTTTCCATAAAACATAGTATAATAACTTAGCAGATAGCGAACGTATCCTGCCAAGGAATACATTTGGGGAGTGAACCGCTTGAAAGAAAAAAAAGAAATATCCTGGCGCAGCGAAATGTTGGAGTATATTGAAATGATATTGGGCACCATTTGCGTAGTGCTGCTTATATTTACCTTTATTGCCCGCCCGGCGGTGGTTAGCGGAAGGTCCATGGTGCCAACCCTTCACAATGGGGAACAGCTGATTATTTCTAAAGTGATGTACCAGCCCAAACGGGGAGATATTGTGGTTATTGCCCACCCAAATATGGATGAAGGGGAACCGGCCCTGGTAAAACGGGTTATTGCCACGGAAGGCGAAACAGTGGATATTGATTTTACTACCGGAGAAGTGCGGGTAGACGGCGTTTTGCTGGATGAACCATATATTAACGAGCCCACCCTTACCCCGGAGGATATGACAGGCCCTGTTACTGTGCCAAAGGGCCAGGTTTTTGTTATGGGGGATAACCGCAATAATTCCGGGGACAGCCGCAGCGCAAAATACAGTACCTTTGATGCAGAGTATATTTTGGGCAGATGTGTGTTCCGCCTAACCCCCTTTAGTAAAATAGGAGTTGTGAAATAAATAATGGAAGAATACCTTACTCAAGCGCCCCAAATACAATGGTTCCCGGGGCATATGGCAAAAACACGCCGTATTATGAAGGAAAACCTGGGTATGGTGGATATTGTAATTGAAATGCGGGATGCCCGTATTCCAAAAAGCAGCCGCAACCCGGAAATAGAAACCATTGTGGGCCAAAAGCCCCGCATGGTGGTGTTTAATAAGGCCGACCTTGCCGACCCGGAAATTACCCGGGAATGGCTGGAATATTACAAAGCCCATGGCGTAAATACCTTAACGGTGGACTGCCGGTCCGGCCGGGGGCTCAACCAGTTCGTCCCTGC
>CAJTSZ010000117.1 GCA_910578755.1 uncultured Oscillospiraceae bacterium
CCGGCAACGTCTACGTTTACCATTAAGGAAATACCCTCCATGTCCTCCTTGTGGGCTTCAACATAGGCTTTGGAGCCCAGCAGGCCCCGTTCCTCGGAGCCAAACCATGCAAAGCGCAGGTTGCGTTTTGGGGGGTTTACCTTAAAGTAGCGCAGCAATTCCATAATAATAACGGAACCGGCGCCGTTATCGTAAACGCCATGGCTAAAGGGGACGCTGTCGTAATGGGCGCCAAAAACAATGGTTTCGCCCCGTGGGTCGGTACCGGGGAGCTCTGCAACCACGTTTTGTGAGGTTGCTGTGCCTTCCTCCTGCACCAGGGTCAGGGTAATGGTTTCGGGTTCGCTGTTTACCAGCTCAATGGCATCCATAGCGCGCATATTTACCCCAGGGATTTTGCCATGTTTTGTAGCCCAATCCCGCAGGTTGCGTTCATCCAGGTCTGTTTTTTCCCTTTCATCCACAATATTGCCGGAAAAGGTGATAAAGCCTAAAATGCCGGCTTTTACCAGGCGGGGATAAACCTTATCGGTAATACGGCCGTTTACCAAAACAATTTTGCCCTTAGCATTTACCAGGTCCACATCTTCCGCTTCCTGCACATAAGCAAAGGGGGCGGTAATACCCTCGTCCGGGGTGCTGCCGGACATACCGTAGCCGGTAACCTCCCAGCTTTTGCCCTTGGAAACAAGGGAAACCTTTTTTACATCCCAGCGTTCCACCTCAAAGGTTTCCAGGGTTGGCTCCAGGCCAATGGCGCGAACCTCGTCGGCCAAAATACCGGCTGCCTTTTTTTCTTCCTCTGTACCGCAGGTACGGATGAAGTTGATTTTTTGCAGCAGCTCCATTTCGCGTTTACCAAGTTCCATAATAATTTTCCTCCTTATCGTATGGTATCTATATACAGGGCTGCCAGCCCTGGGAAAGCTGTTTTTTTTGGGGGCAAGGGGTTTCCTTCCCAAACCCCATTTTTATGGGGCTGCGCGCCCCTCACCCGCGCTCCTTTTCTTTCAACAGCGAAAGAAATATGGAAAAGAAAAATGTGGGGGCTACGCCCCTCAACCCCTTACGCGCGTCTAGTGTTTTTTTGCACCTCCCGCCCTTATGGGGCGGCACTGCGTGCCAGTGCGCAAAACAATGCCGCGCGCGTTTCCACTGCCACTCAAGGCGAGGGCCTGTTGGCGCTTGGTGAGTGTCCAATTTTATGGGTTGTGATACGCACATGACCATAAAAGAGGAGCACTCCCCTTCGCGAGTCCAGGCCCGCACGGTAAATTTAGGAGCAGGTAACTCTGTTGACTTTATTGCAAGATTTCGGCGCGGGGGTTACTCATCCAATTTTAGGACTGCCATAAAGGCTTCCTGGGGCACTTCCACAGAGCCCAGCTGGCGCATTCTCTTTTTGCCTTCCTTTTGTTTTTCCAGCAGCTTGCGCTTACGGGAAATATCGCCCCCGTAGCATTTTGCCAAAACATCCTTGCGGAAGGCCTTCACTGTTTCCCGGGCAATGATTTTGCCCCCAATGGCGGCCTGAATAGGCACCTCGAACATTTGCCGCGGGATATGCTCCTTTAGTTTTTCCGCCATTCTGCGGCCCCGGGCATAGGCTTTATCGGCATGGACAATAAAGGAAAGGGCGTCCACCACCTCGCCGGAAAGCAGGATATCCAGCTTCACCAATTTGGAGGGCTGGTAGCCGATAAGTTCATAGTCAAAGGAGGCATAGCCCCTAGTGCGGGATTTTAAGGCGTCAAAAAAGTCGTAAATAATTTCGTTCAAGGGCAATTCGTAGTGGAGCTCCACCCGGTCGGTGTCCAAATATTTTGTATCCTTATAGGTGCCGCGGCGGTCCTGGCAAAGGTCCATAATGGTGCCAATGTAGGAGGCCGGGGTAAAAATACTGGCCTTTACATAGGGTTCCTCGGAAGAAACAATGGCAGCCGGGTCCGGGAAGTTGGTGGGGTTATCAATGTAGACTGTTTCACCGCCGGCCATTTCCAGCTTGTAAATAACGCTGGGCGCCGTGGTGATTAAATCCAGGTTAAACTCCCTTTCCAGCCTCTCCTGGATAATTTCCATGTGCAGCAGCCCTAAAAAGCCGCAGCGGAAACCAAAGCCCAATGCCTTTGAGGTTTCCGGCTCGTAGGAAAGGGAAGCGTCGTTAAGCTGCAATTTTTCCAAGGCGTCCCGCAAATCCGGGTATTTGGCGCCGTCCACCGGGTAAACGCCGGAAAACACCATAGGGTTTACCTTGCGGTAACCGGGCAGGGCCTGGGCAGCCGGGTTGGCTGCATCTGTTACGGTATCGCCCACACGGGTATCTGCCACATTTTTAATGCTGGCAGTAATATAACCAACCTCACCGGCTTGCAGCTGGGCGCTGGGCACCAGGGAGGTTGCCCCCATATACCCCACTTCTACCACATTGAACTGGGCGCCGGTGGCCATCATGCGGATGGTCATCCCCGGCTTTACGGTTCCCTCCACCATGCGGACATACACAATTACCCCCTTGTAGCTGTCATAGTAGGAGTCAAAAATCAGGGCCTGCAGGGGGGCCTGGGGGTCGCCGGAAGGGGCGGGAATATCTGTAACAATGCGCTCCAGCACCTCCTCCACATTCAGGCCGGTTTTGGCAGAAATGCGGGGGGCGTCCAAGGCTGGTATGCCAATAATATCTTCTATTTCGTGGGCTACGGTATCCGGGTCCGCCGAAGGGAGGTCCACCTTATTGATAACAGGGACAATTTCCAAGTTGTGCTCCACAGCCAAATAGGTGTTGGCCAGGGTCTGGGCCTCGATGCCCTGGGAGGCGTCCACCACCAGCAAAGCCCCTTCGCAGGCGGCCAAAGAACGGGAAACCTCGTAGTTAAAGTCCACATGGCCGGGGGTATCTATGAGGTTGAACTCATACTCCTGGCCGTTTTTGGCAGTATACGCCACCTTAACGGCCCGGGCCTTAATGGTAATGCCCCGTTCCCGTTCCAGGTCCATGTTATCCAAAAGCTGTTCGGACATTTCCCTTTGGGTAATGGCGGAGGTTTTCTCCAAAATGCGGTCTGCCAGGGTAGATTTGCCGTGGTCGATATGTGCAATAATTGAAAAATTGCGGATATGCTCCAGTCTGTTTGACATAGCTGTTTTTCTCCTTATATCAGTTCCCCCGCAGGGGAAATAGCTTTCTAACACTTTCCATGTTGGACATATTTATTTTACCATAATCTGAATTTTATGCAAAGGGGAAAATAAAAAAGTCCCTTTTGAGAAAAGTGCTGCTGGATTATCGCTTTGGCAGTTTGTGCAAAAAGGTTGTGGCGGCAGTTGCTTTATGCTACAATCAATTCTGCAAATTGGAACTTGCAGCGGGGGGAAACAAATGATGGAGCTTATGCACAAGAATATTGCCATTGGGAAGATAGAAATTACAGGCAGGGAAAACTTTTGGATTTTTGGCGATTTTTATCCGTACCCCATTGCGTCAGAATACAAAGGCTTTTTTGAGGCGTTGGTATGTGAGGATGGATTTGATGAAGCTATGTTTGATGAAGATTTATTAAACGAAGAAAACTGGTTTGTACGGGAAAACGGAAATTCCAAGGGAATTTCGTGTCCTGCAATATATGATAATTGCCAAATTGGGTTTCGATATCGATAATATATGTATCATTCCCGTTGGAACAAATAATAAAAAGCAGCCTAGAGGAAACCCTTGGCTGCTTTTTTATTATCCGACAATAATTCTGCCTTCCGGTAAAATTTCCTTTTTGCTTATAGTGCGCCCCTTGGCAATAGTGAGCCCAAAGGAAACCGGCCCAATGCGGCCAATGTACATACAAAAAATAAGGGCAATTTTTCCCCAAAAGTGTACTACGGAAGTTACGCCCACACTTACCCCGGTAGTGGCAAAAGCGGAAACCGTTTCAAACAGGGCGTCCAGGTCCGTTAAGGTGGCGGCCTCCGTTACCGGGCCGGCTAAAACCACTGTGGTGGCTATAGGAATAATAAGCAAAGCAAAGAATACAATGGCCAACGCCCGAAATATTACCTTTGCCGCTACCCGCCGCCTGCGGATAATTGGCTCCTCCTTACCCCGGATAACGCTTAGGGCGGTTGTAATTAAAACAGCTGCCGTTGTCACCTTAATACCGCCGCCAGTGGAGCCGGGGGCGGCGCCGATAAACATGAGCAAAATACACACCATTTTTGTAATTTCGCGCATGGCTGCAATGTCTACAGTGTTAAACCCTGCGGTACGCATGGTGGTGGATTGAAACAGCCCAGCAACCAGCTTTTCCGGCAGCTGCATTTGGCCCAGGGTGGCAGGGTTGCTCCACTCAAACAAGAGGATAAGCAATGCCCCGCCCAGCAGCAGGATTCCTGTCATCATCAAAACAATGCGGGTGTGCAGCAGCAGCTTTTTCCCCCTGCGCCAGTGGAACAGGTCGTTCCACACAATAAACCCAAGGCCGCCAAAAATGATGAGGGCTATAATGGTAAACTGTACCACCCAGTTGTCCGTATAGTTGGAAAGGGAACAAAACTGTTCCTGAAAGCCCAATATATCGAACCCGGCATTGCAAAAGGCCGAAACTGCTAAAAACAGGGAAATAAAGGCCCCTTGGCTTGTCCCATACTGAGGAATAAAGGTAGTGGCAAGCACTGCGGCGCCGGCCAGCTCGGCACCAAAGGAAATGCCGATAATCATTTTTAAAAGGCTGTGTACCCCGGCCACGCCAAAATTACTTACCGATTCCGAAGCCAGCACCATATCCCGCAGGCCCAGCCGTTTGCCCATGGCAATGTGAAAAAAGGAGGTAAAGGTAAGCAGGCCCAAGCCGCCAATTTGTATCATAGCCAATATAACGCCCTGCCCAAAGGTGCTCCAGTGGGTAAATGTATCGTATACCACAAGGCCAGTGACGCAGGTTGCGCTGGTGGCGGTGAACAAACAGTCCAAAAAAGGGGTAAAGTTCCCCTGCCGGGAGGAAAGGGGCAGCATAAGCAGCAAAGAACCGGCCAATATAACCAATACAAAGCTGATAGAAATAACCCGTTCCGGGGCAATATTATGTTTTTTTAAAGAAACAACCTGCTCCATTTTCCTTCCCTCTTACCCTAAAAGGGTTTCTTTGGCTTTTTGTATTAGGTTGCGGTCGTTTTTAAAGGTTACCATATGGTAGGCCTGGTCCATATTTGCCCATGTTGTTTCGCTTACCTCTTCTTCCTGGCAATGTACCTGGGCTTCCGGGTCGGCCTGGCCTAAAAAATATACAACCATCTTTTTTACATGGGGTTTTGGGAAATACTCTACACATTGCCGGAACTCCTTTTGTAAAGTAACCTCCAGCCCTGTTTCTTCCTTTACTTCCCGCAGCGCAGTTTGGAACTCGTTTTCCCCCTTTTCCACATGCCCCTTGGGAAAGGACCAATGGCCGCCAAATTTATGTTTGATTAGCAGCAGCTGGTACGTATCCCCCAGCTTGCGGTAAACAATAGCCCCGCAGGATTTTTCGTGCTTCATTTGTATCACTCCTAACAGCCGCCCAGGCTGTGTCACCGGCGCAGGCAGCTCTGTTTTCTCCCCGGCCGGAAAGCTGGCCGCGCGCCACTTTTTAAAGGAAAACTGCTTCCCATAAAAAGGGGATATATAATATAACTATACCACGTTTTTCCCCTGAATGGAATGGCAGGCCCAACAAAATTATAGTATGCCCTGGTATTTTAAAACTATTTTTTTCACTGCTCCACAATAAAAGCCTACACTCCTCCTCCCCTGCTCAATAATTTTCCACACTCTTCACAGTAAAAAGTTGAAAAGTAGAAAAACGCCTCCCTGGGAATAATTTTGGAAATAGGAAAGCTCCCCTGCCTCATTGGCAAAAGGAGCTTTTCGGCCAGTGTTTATCCCAACCAACCATTATAAAAGGCTTGTATGCCAAAATATGCCCCTACACATAAGCCCATTACAGTTGTTGCTGCAACACAAAGGATTTGTTTTTTGTTTTTGTGGCAGTATTCTATATATTTTTTAATTTCATCCATATTTTGGCCCCCTTAAATTCCCATTTTTCTTTTTTATCATACGATTATCGGTTATTATACCACTATTATACCATGAACACAACGTGTGAAATGGTATAATTGGCGACTTCGCCGGTTG
>CAJTSZ010000118.1 GCA_910578755.1 uncultured Oscillospiraceae bacterium
GCCAAAGGCAAACTTGTAGCCGTTGGAACAACGGCAGCGCCCCATAAAAATAAATCCTGGAAGCATCCCCATGCTTCCAAAAGAAAAGGAAAGCGTTATGGCAATTTTAGTTTCAAATATAAAAACCGGCCTGGGCGCCACCCAGGAGGAAATTTTTGCTAAGGCAGTAAAAACCGCGAAAATAACGCCAGAACAGGTGAAAAAAATTTACCTGGTAAAAACCTCTGTGGATGCCCGCAAGCAGAACAATATCCATTTTGTCAGCTCTGTGGCTGTGGAGGTGGCAGGCCAGGAAGAGGCTGTAGTAAAAAAGGCGGGCAGCAGGGATGTTTCCCTGCAAAAAAGCCAGCCTCTTGTTTGGCCTAAAGGGGAGCAGCCCCTTACTGCGCCGCCGGTTATTGCGGGTTTTGGCCCGGCAGGTATGTTTGCCGCCCTTATTTTAGCCCGGGCGGGCTATTGCCCGGTTGTGCTGGAACGGGGGGCGGATGTGGACCAGCGGGTGCAAAAGGTGGAAGATTTTTGGAACCACTGCCGGCTGGATACGCAAACCAACGTCCAGTTTGGGGAAGGAGGCGCCGGCACCTTTTCCGACGGTAAGCTCACCACCCGCATCAGCGACCCCCGCTGTGGTTATATTTTGGAGGAGCTCATTGCCCACGGAGCCCCAGAAGAAATCCGTTACAAGCAAAAGCCCCACGTGGGTACCGATAACTTGCGCCATATTGTAAAGTCTATCCGCCAGGAAATTATTTCCCTGGGGGGGCAGGTCCATTTCAATACCCGGCTGGAAAACCTGTGCCTTCAAAACGGCAGGGTGCAGGGGGTAATCACCAGCCGCGGCCCGGTTCCAGCCCAGGCAGTGGTGGCGGCTGTTGGCCACAGCGCCCGGGACACCTTCCAAATGCTGGAGCAAAACAAGGTGTTTTTGGAGCCAAAGCCCTTTTCTGTGGGCGTCCGGGTGGAACACCCCCAGCAGCTGATTGACCAGGGCCTTTACGGCAGTCTTGCCGGCAGTCCAGTTTTGCCAAAGGGGGAATACCAGCTTTCCCACCGGGAGGGGCACAGGGGGGTATACACCTTTTGTATGTGCCCCGGCGGCGCAGTGGTGCCCTCGGCCAGCGAGGAGGAAACTGTGGTTACCAACGGCATGAGCCAGTATGCCCGGGACGGGGTAAATGCCAACGCCGCCGTTGTGGTCAGCGTTTCCAGCAGCGACTTTGGAACAGCTCCCCTGGACGGCATGGCATTTCAGCGCAGGCTGGAGCAGAGGGCCTTTGCGCTGGGAGGCAGAAGCTATGCCGCGCCGGCACAAACGGTTTGCAGTTTTTTGGGCGGCAGTATTAGCCTGGAACAGTGTACTACAAAGCCCACCTTTGCCAATGGGGTTGTGGAACAAAACCTTGGGGATTTGTTCCCGCCCCAGGTAACACAAATGCTGCAAACAGGCTTTGCCGTGTTCGACCGTAAAATAAAAGGCTTCGCCGGCCCCCAGGCGGTGATTACCGGGGTGGAAACAAGAACCTCCTCCCCGGTGCGCATTACCCGGGGGGAAAATATGCAGGCCCTGGGGATTGAGGGCCTGTACCCCTGCGGGGAAGGGGCGGGCTATGCCGGCGGCATTGTCAGCGCCGCCGTAGACGGGGTGCGGGTTGCCCAGCAAATTATGGCCCAGTACCAGCCCATAAAATAAGGAAAGAAGGCAGATCCCCCCAAGGATAACAGTAAAAATACCCTTCAAACCAATGAAACTCAAGTTCGGCAGCCGCAAATCTGTTAAACGGCCTGGAAACCTCCTTTAACGAGTCATCACTTTCGTTAACCGTGACCAACGCAAAAGCTGGGGGGGCCTTCCGGCGGCTCCAGCTCGCACATATCCAAAATCAGCAAGGCAGCACATACCGCATTTGCATTTGTAATTTGTCCAGCTGCAATGTGGCGTGCAAGGGTTTTTATTTTGCCGCTGCATAGGGGAAGCCAGCCCATAGGCACTGTTGCTTGCGCCGCAGAATATGGGATAGGGGGCCTGGAAATATTCCAAGCCCCCTGCTTTGTTATGGTAATTCCACAAACTGAACCGTCACATTGGGGTCGTCTGGGGCCTCGTAGGGTGGGATTTTGCCACTCTCAATGTCGGCAATAATCTGCCGCCACTCCTCCGGGGTGTACTGGGGCGCTTGTGCCACATCCCAGTCATCCAGCGGCACGCCATCCTTCTCTGAGGTGAACACATACCCGTCAGACACCGCAACCTTGGCTGCGGCCTGGACTTTACCTGTATCAGCCTCAACAGGTTTACCTGTCCCACTTTCAATGTCAGCCGGGTTGTAGCTCATCATCAAGTTCTCATCCCCGTCAACGGATTTCGAGTACATCATGCCCTCTTTGATCTTCTGCAAAATGCCCTCATACATAGCGATGGTCTCGTCGATGATTTCCTGTGTCCACACAAACTCGCCCCGGCCGCCGGTGGAGCCCGTTTCCCCAAGCATGGACTGGAGGTTTACCTTCTCCTGCTCCAGCCATGCGGCGTATTCCTCATAAGTCCACCACTCTATGTTGGGAGTGGGAAAACGCCGTTCAAACTCCTCATCCGTCATGGCCTCAAAGGTTTTTCCGCCGTCAAAGCTATAGTAGGTCTTTCCGTCCTTCGGATCAATATAGGACATCAGAGTACCCTCATCGATAATGGGTTCTGAATTCAACTGCCGATCCTGTTGCTCTTTGGATAAGGGGCTTGCGGACGCCGCAAACGCGGTTGTCGCCCCAACTACCAGGGCAACGGCGAGGGCCAGCGCCAAAACAGACGCTTTTTTATACTTCATAATGGCTTCAATCCTTTCTTCAATTGCAAGTTTGCTGAAATGGTTGTAGGGGGAGAAGCACCAGCTCCGGGTTTCCTCCATGTTAATTAAGGTCAGGGCGTAGGACGCCTTTTCCCTGCCGCCCAGGGCGTCCATCACCCGTTCATCGCAGGACAGCTCCAAGTCCCGGTTGGCCAGGACATACATCACCCAGGCCAGGGGGTTGAACCAATGGACGCACAGCACGGCGGCAAATACCAGCTTCGCCACGCTGTCAAAGCGCCGGATATGAATATACTCATGGGTAAGAATATAGGTCAGGGCAGTTTCATCACCCCGTTCCATGTGTTCCGGGAGCAGGATCACCGGGCGCAAAACGCCATAGGTCAGTGGCGAGGGCACCAGGGCCGACTGCCGCACCTCCAGCGGCCTAAGCAGCCGTTGCTCCGCCAGCCATTGCCGGATAGCGGGTGTATTGTCCAGGCAAGAACAGCGGAACCGCTTTTTGGCCCGCGCGTAGGACACAGTAAAATATGCCGTGAACAGTGCCACTCCAGCCAGCCAGACCACAGGCAAAGCTGTGCCGAAGGCTGCTCCAGCCGGAACCGGCGTGCCAGCAGGTATTCTCGCAGCCAGTGTTCCTTGGGCAACTATCCCATCCGCCGCTACCGGCAAGTGCCTTACAGGGGGCAATATGCTGAACGGCAGGGGGATGGTAAAGGGCAGAAGCAGCCGCAAAGCCGCCATTTCCCACAAGGCCAGGAACGCCCCTTTGGGCAAACGGTGGAGGGCCAGCGCCCGAACCACTACGATGAACAGGATGAATACCCCGCCAAACAGGGTCATTTGCACAAAGCTCATTTGCTCTCCTCCTGCGCTTGCAACTCCGAGACCATATGCCGCAGGTTGTCGATTTGGGCTTTTGATAGTTTTTGGTGGCCCAGCAGGGACGCGAACAGCAGGTCGGGGGAACTGTCGAACAGCTTGTGAAGCAGTTCCTCCGTTTCTGCCGCCTGTACCACATCCCTTGCAATCAAGGCATGGCACAGAAAATGGGGCTCCCTGCGCTCAATAGCGCCCTTGGCAATACACTTCTTGATGACGGTGTAGGTGGTGTTCATATTCCAGCCGATGGTCTCTTTAAGTATGTCTGAAATTTGTTTTGCTGGCATATCCCCTTCTTTCCATAGCACATCCATAACTTTCAACTCCGAGTCAAAAAGTTTAACAGTCATTTCAATCACATCCTTTCAAACTATTGCAATAGTTTACATTACATACACTATCACAGTCGTTTGGATTTGTCAACACTATTCCAGTAGTTTATAAAAAGAAACACAAATGGGGTATGGACCAACTTGCTATGTTACATCAAAGGATTTCCTTTGATGTAACATTTCAGTTATGGGGCAAAAAGCCCCAAAAAAGAAGCAGTCCTTGTTTTTTTCCCATATTTTCGCAAAATACAGGGAAAACATTGAATTTTTACCCCAAAAATGATAAAATAGTTAAGTTAAAATGGGTAAAATCTTGTTTTTTAAAAATATAAAACCTTCTGCCGCAAGTGGTCAGGGCAGGCGGTAAACCGTTGTTTGCAGCGAAATGAGTGGGGGAGTAAAACAGTGAGAATAAAAAAATGGAAGCTGCCGGAGTTCCCGCGGGAAGCTGCGGATACTTTGGAAAATACCTTGGGCCTGCCCAAGTATATCAGCGAAATACTGGCAGCCAGAGGTTTTACTGCTGCCCAGGCCCAGGAATTTTTGCGGGAGGACTCTCTTTTTTTAAACCCCTACCAAATGCAGGATATGCAGGCCGCGGTGCAGCGCATTGCCCAGGCGGTGGAAAACGGGGAAAAAATAGCCGTCTATGGCGACTATGACTGTGACGGTATTACCGCAACAGCCTTGCTGTATACCTATTTTCAGGATATTGGCGCGGTGGCTATGTATTATATCCCCGACAGGGAAACCGAAGGCTACGGCCTCAACTGCCCAGCTATTGATGCTTTGGCTGGCCGCGGCGTGGATTTAATCGTCACTGTGGACAACGGCATTTCCTCCATAAAGGAGGTGGCCTATGCCAACAGCCTGGGTATTGATGTAGTGGTTACGGACCACCACCAGCCCAGGGAGCAGCTTCCCCCCGCCGCCGCAGTGGTGGACCCCCACCGGAAGGATTGCCCATACCCATTTAAAAGCCTGTGCGGCGCAGGGGTGGCCTTTAAGCTCATCTGCGCTATGGAAGGGGACCTTTCCTGCCGGGAAATACTGGACCATTACGCCCACATTATTGCCCTAGGCACCGTGGGGGATGTGGTAGAGCTCACCGGGGAAAACAGGGCCATTGTAAAGGCCGGCTTAATTAGTATTGCCAACGGGGAAAATTTGGGCCTTTCCCAGCTTATGCGGGTCAGCGGCATTGCGGAAAGCAAGCTGGATTCCCACAGCCTTTCCTTTGGACTGGTGCCCCGCATTAACGCGGCAGGCCGTATGGGTAAGGCAACCCTTGCCCTGGAACTGCTTATGGCCGACGACGAAGAAACCGCCCTTGCCCTTGCCCAAAAGCTGGACCAGCTTAACGAGGAGCGTAAAGCATTGGTAAACCATATATTGGAAGATGTGGAGCAAATGCTGCTCCAGGAGCCATCCCTCCTGGAGCAGAGGGTCATTCTCCTTGCCAAAGAAGGGTGGCACCACGGCATTGTGGGTATTGCCGCCGCCAAAATTGTGGAGCAGTATTCCAAGCCCTGCATTTTGTTTGCCATTGACGGCGAGGAAGCACGGGGCTCCGCCCGCAGCGTGGAGGGGTATTCCATTATCGAGGCAATCAGCCGGTGCCAGGGCCTGCTTACCCGGTACGGCGGCCACCACCAGGCGGCGGGCCTCAGCCTTTGGGCTAAGGATTTACCCGGCTTTATCCAGGAATTTTTGCAGGACGCCGGCCAGCACTTTGACATTATGCCGGTGGACCAGCTTACAATAGACGCCGTTTTGCCCCAGGGTGCAGCCAGCGTTCCCATTGTAAAGGAACTGGATTGCTTGGAGCCCTTTGGCGCCGGCAACGAAACCCCCGTCTTTTTGCTGCCCCAGTGCAGAATAGAAAGCATTATCCCTTTAAGCAACGATAAACACCTCCGCCTGCGGCTGTGGCAAAACGGGCAAATATTCTACGCCCTGTATTTTGGGGTTTCCAGCAGGCAGTTCCCTTACGGCGCGGGGGAAACGGTGGATATTGCCGCAAATTTGGAATTAAACGAATATAATGGGGAGGTCATCGTTTCCATTAAAATCAAGGGAGTCCACCCCGGCAGCCTGCTTCAGGATAAATT
>CAJTSZ010000119.1:0-4261 GCA_910578755.1 uncultured Oscillospiraceae bacterium
GGGCGAGGCGAACGCCACTTGAAATATAATAACCGCTTTGCGGTTATTATACCATAGAATGTGGATCCAGGATTTTTTCAATCTCTTCGTCAGAGTAAATGTTTTTGCTCTTCAGAACTTCGCGAACAGATTGGCCTGTTTTAATTGCTGTTTTAGCAATTTCAGCAGACAGTTTGTAACCAACCTGTGGGCAAATGGCGGTGATAACACCAACACTGCCGTCTACCAAAGCCTGGCAGCGTTCTGCGTTAGCGGTAATGCCGGTTACACAGTTGTCAACCATGGTTTCTACAGCGCCGGTTAAAGCAATAATAGATTCAAACAGCTTGTGGTAGAGAACTGGTTCAGCGTAGTTCAGTTCCAGCTGGCCAGCTTCCGCAGCCATAGTAATGGTAACGTCGTTGCCCATAATGCAGAAAGCAGCCTGAGACATAACCTCTGGAATTACAGGGTTTACTTTACCAGGCATAATGGAAGAACCATTCTGTTTGCCAGGCAGGTTAATTTCCTGGAAACCGCAGCGTGGGCCGGAGGACATGAGGCGCAGGTCGTTGGACATTTTGGAAAGGCTGATAGCAGCTGTTTTTAAGGAAGCGGATACATAAGCGTAAGCGTCCAAGTTCTGTGTGCCGTCAATCAGGTCGTCTGCTTTTACGAAAGGCAGGTTTGTAATTTTAGCCAGTTCAGCAGCAACATCGTCCACATATTTTGGGTTGGCGTTCAAAGCAGTACCAATAGCAGTACCGCCCATGTTTACTGGGTACATACCTTCCATTGCATGGTTCAGGCGGGCAATATCGCGGATAACTGCTTTGCGGTATGCGCCAAATTCCTGGCCAAGGCGAACTGGAACAGCGTCCTGCATTTGGGTTCTGCCCATTTTAATAATATCATGGAATTCAGCTTCCTTTTCAGCAAGGGCTTTTTCCATGCGTTCCATTTGAGCAATGGCTTTTTTCAAAAGTTTAACAGCTGTAACTTTTGCTGCTGTTGGGAACACGTCGTTGGTGGACTGTGCTCTGTTTACATGGTCGTTTGGATGAACCAAAGCGTATTCGCCTTTTTTGCCGCCCAAAATTTCTTCTGCGCGGTTGGCAATTACTTCATTGGCGTTCATGTTAGCGGTTGTGCCTGCGCCGCCCTGAATTGGGTCGCAGATGAATTCATCGTGGAATTTGCCGGCAACAATTTCGTCGCAGGCCTGGCAGATAGCATCTTTTACTTTAACGTCCATCTCGCCAACACGGCAGTTGCAGATAGCGCAAGCCTTTTTAATTTCAGCAAGGCTGTCAATAAATTCTGGCTGAAGCTTTTGGCCGGTGATGTGGAAGTTTTCAGCGCCGCGGAGGGACTGAACACCGTAGTAAGCTTCGGAAGGAACTTCTTTGCTGCCAATAGAATCGTACTCTACACGATATGCCATGATACTCAACCTCATTTCATATTTTTGCGTGCCACTGCCACAATGCCGCCCAAAACGGTTTTGATGTGAAAATGACACAATTCCTGCATCTTTGATTTCATTATACCAATGCAACCAAAGAATTTCAATCCCTTTTTGAAACTTTTCTTGCAAAATGAACTTGATTTATAAGTCTTTTTGCAATATAATAAAAGTGCAGCAAATCCTGGGGCAGTTTTACCCTGCCTTTGGGAATTGTACAACAGTAAGCAGCCTTCCCGCAGAGGGAAAGGCCAGTGGATAAACTAAAGGAGGACACGTTGCCATGACTCTGAAAGAACAAGCATTAAAACTGCATAAAGATGCACAAGGCAAAATTTCCATTCAATGCAAAGTACCAGTCGCCACAAAAGAGGACCTTTCTCTTGCATATTCCCCAGGTGTAGCAGAACCCTGCCTGGAAATTAACAAAGACTACAAAACAATTTACGATTACACCGCAAAAGGCAACCTGGTTGCTGTTGTAACAAACGGCACCGCCGTACTTGGCCTGGGCGACATTGGCGCCGGCGCTGGCCTGCCTGTAATGGAAGGGAAAGGCATTCTGTTTAAAACCTTTGCCGGCGTGGACGCTTTCCCAATCTGCCTGAACACAAAAGACCCTGAAGAAATCATCAAAACTGTAAAACTGATGGAACCAACTTTCGGCGGCGTAAACCTGGAAGATATTAAAGCCCCAGAATGTTTCTATATTGAAGAAAAACTGAAAGAAATCTGCGACATTCCAATATTCCACGATGACCAGCATGGTACCGCAATTGTTACCCTTGCAGGTTTGATCAACGCTGTAAAGGTTGTTGGCAAGGAAATGAAAGATTTGCATGTTGTAGTAAGCGGTGCAGGCGCTGCCGCAATCGCTATTACAAAGCTGCTCCTTTCTGCCGGTGTTGCTGATGCAATCCTCTGCGACCGTAGCGGCGCTATCTATGAAGGCCGTGACGGGCTCAACGATGTAAAAGTTGAAATGTCCAAAATTACAAACAAAGAAAAACGCGCTGGCACTATCGCTGATGTTATTAAAGGTGCAGATGTGTTTGTTGGCGTTTCCGCCCCTGGTGTACTTACACAGGAAATGGTAAAAACCATGGCGAAAGACCCAATCGTTTTTGCTTGCGCTAACCCAACCCCAGAAATTGACCCAGCCCTTGCAAAAGAAGCTGGCGCAGCTGTTATTGGTACTGGCCGTTCCGACTATCCAAACCAGGTAAACAATGTACTGGCATTCCCTGGCATTTTCCGCGGTGCTTTGGATGTTCACGCTTCCAAAATTAACGAGGAAATGAAGCTGGCTGCAGCCCATGCAATTGCAGATTTAGTTTCTGCGGAAGAACTCAACGCTGAGTATGTTATTCCATCCCCATTCGACCCACGTGTAGCACCAGCAGTTGCCGCAAATGTAGCCCGCGCTGCTGTTGAAACCGGCGTTGCTCAAAAAACCAACATTACCCCAGAAGAGGTTGCAGAACATACCCGCCAGCTGACAAGCAAATAAAACATAAAAAGTTATCCCCCGCCTGTTGAAGTGACCCCAAAAAGTTAGACAATATTTCAAAGTAAAAATTGTTCAAGCAACCGAAAGGGCTTGTTGTCTGTGAATTGCAGGCGGCAAGCCCTTTCACTTTGCCTTGATGCGCTGGTATTGTAGTAGTCCAGGCAGCAGGGGAGTTCTTGTTTGAAGTGTTGTGTGGACTAAACTTTTTGCAGGTAAAGAAGCTCACTTTTGAGCAGACCGAAGAAGTTCCCTGCCACTGCATTGTCCAAACAGTTTCCCTTGCGGTTCATACTTTGCCGGATACCCTTTTTCTTGAGCATAAGCACTGGTATTGCCAGCCTTGGTCAGAGTAGAAGGTCAACCCTATCCCATCCGGTATTGTTTCAAAGGCTTTGGTGAGCATGGTTGTCACCATACTTAAACCGGTCGGTCAGAGATGGTATAGCGGACTAAGTAGCCATTGTGCAGATCCAAAATTGGAGAAAGATATAGCTTTTGACCAAACAGGCCATACCCTGTTACATCGGTAACCTACTTCTGGTTTAGCTTTTCGGCATGGAAGTCCCTATTTTAGAAGATTTGTGGTATTGCTTTGCCTTTTGCATTTGCTTTAGGTGATAGCAGAAAGTGGCACGAGGCAGTTAAGCAATTACAAGCAGAATAAACAAGGAATATTTAGGCCTTAGTTTTTTGAACTACCAGTTTTTTTCACTGGCGTCGCTCTCGCTCCAAAACAAAGGCTTGCAAGTTTTTTAGGCATTCATTCTCCGTACACAGCCGTTGTACTTCGGCAAGCAGGTTCTCTTTTGCTTCTTTCGGCACTTGCTTAGGTATTCCTTTGCTTCCACGGCCTCAACGTTCCACCGCAAATATTTCTACTCCTCCTGTTAGGTAAATACGTTTCCAATCATTTACACTCTTATCGCAGCTGCTCTCAACCGTTTCCCTGTTTCCTTATAGCTTAGTTTCTCCTTGAATATTGTTTCCACCACCAGCTTCTTTAATTCTGGTGTGTATTTCTTATTTTATCTTCTTTTTGGCATAATAAATCACCCCACTTGTTATTCGGTATACCATACTGTCTAACAAATGGGGTGCAGTTCACTTCAAGGCACATAGTTTCTTTTTAGAAAAAGCTCATTTGGCTGCTTTCAGGCATATCCCCCAAAGCGCCGCATTCCTTTAGCATATCTATAACTGCCTTGGATACGCCGCCGCGGCTGCCCAATTCATCCATGGAAATAAATTCCCCCATTTGGGCCGCTTCATAGATACTGGCGGCTGCAGCGTCGCCTACCCCTTTCAAG
>CAJTSZ010000119.1:4271-5672 GCA_910578755.1 uncultured Oscillospiraceae bacterium
TCCCATCCTCAATGGTGTACCGGGTGGCGTGGGAACGGTACAAATCCACAGGCAAAAAGGAAAAGCCCCGCTGCAGCATTTCATAGGCAATGTGTAAGGTTTCACCTTGTTTTTTCTCCTTGTCCGTAGCCTCCGTGCCTTTGGCCCTTATTTCCTTCATGCGGAATTGAATCATTTCCTTGCCCTGCATTACAGTTTGGGCGTCAAAATCCTCCCCGCGCACCGTAAAGTGGGCGGCGTAAAAGGCCAGGGGATAATGAACCTTGTACCAGCACAGGCGGATGGCTGCAATAACGTAGGCTGCGGCGTGGGCCTTTGGGAACATATACTTTATTTTAAAGCAGCTGTCAATGTACCACTGGGGCACATTGTGGGCTTTCATGGCGTCAATGTGCTCCTGGGTGAGCAGCTTGGCTGCCTTTCCCTTGCGGACAATCTCCATAATTTTAAATGACATACTAGGGTCCATCCCATGCTGGATTAAATACAGCATAATGCTGTCGCGGGTACCAATTACATCGGAAATGGTGCAGGTGCCGTTTTTAATCAGGTCCTGGGCGTTGCCAAGCCACACGTCCGTGCCATGGGAAAGGCCGGAAATTTGCAGCAGGTCGGAAAACTTTTGGGGCTTGCAGTCCAAAAGCATTTGGCGCACAAAGCCGGTGCCCATTTCCGGAATGGCCAAAGTGCCTGTTTCACAGTCGATTTGCTCTGCCGTTACCCCCAAAGCCTGGGGAGAGGTAAACAGGCTGTACACCAAAGGGTCGCTGGTGTCAGCGTCGTTGACGTTGGTGCCGGTTAAATCCTCCATATGCTTGTAGAGGGTGGGCACATCGTGGCCAAGAATGTCTAACTTTAAAATAGTATCGTGGAGGGAGTTAAAGTCAAAATGGGTGGTTACAATGGAGGAGTTTACATCGTCTGCCGGGTGCTGTATGGGGGTAAAGTCGTACACCTCATAGGAGTTAGGCACAACCACCATGCCTCCCGGGTGCTGGCCGGTGGTGCGCTTTACGCCAGTGCAGCCCATAGTAAGGCGGTTTTCCTCCGCCTTGTGCAGGGTACGCCCGCGCTCCGCCAAATAGTTTTTTACGTAGCCGTAGGCGGTTTTTTCAGCAATAGAGCCAATGGTGCCCGCCTTAAACACATGGGAGCTGCCAAAAAGCTCCTCGGTGTAGCGGTGGGCGTTGGCCTGGTATTCGCCGGAAAAGTTCAGGTCAATATCAGGGGATTTGTCCCCATGGAAGCCTAAAAAGGTTTCAAAAGGGATATCGTGGCCGTCCCGCAGATAGGGGGCGCCGCATTTTTCACAGTTCTTTTCCGGCAGGTCAAAGCCGGAGCCAACACTGCCGTCGGTGATGAAAACACTGTGCTTGCACTTGGGGCAAACGTAGTGGGGGG
>CAJTSZ010000119.1:5714-5932 GCA_910578755.1 uncultured Oscillospiraceae bacterium
TTTACCTCGGAAATGCCCGCCATAATGGCCACAAAGGAGGAACCAACGGACCCGCGGGAGCCCACCAGGTAGCCGTCGCTGACCGATTTGGCAACCAGCTTTTGGGCAATAATGTATAGCACAGCAAAGCCGTGCTTAATAATGGAATCCAGCTCCTTAGAAAGGCGATTGGCCACCAGTTCCGGTACAGGGTCGCCAAAAACCTCCTTGGCCCGGTT
>CAJTSZ010000120.1 GCA_910578755.1 uncultured Oscillospiraceae bacterium
CGCAGGACTCCTTCTCCCCCATGTCCACCCCCATCACGGCCTGGACCGCCGCCCGGAAGGCGTCCTCGAAGACAAAGGAGCGGTCGTTGGCGGAGCTGTCCTCCCGCTCCGCATAGATGGCCAGCTCCTCCTCCAGGGGACTGGTTCTGTAGTCATCCACCAGGCCGGGGGCACCCAGTGCGGACACCTGGTCCGGGGTGACGCCCTCGTTGATTTGGGGGTGGTAGACCACCCGGTAGTTCTTCTGGTCCGGGGCGTAGGCGAAGTTGCAGCCAAACACCTCGTCCAGCCCGATGAAAAACTGGAGCAGGCCGGTTTTTGGGAAAGGCTTGTCCATGTCCTCCCGGCCAAAGTTGATTTGGGCCAGCAGCTGCATGGGAAGGCCCTGCTCATCTACAGGATAGGGCTGGTGCATGTCCCAGTAGGGAATGCCGCCAATTTTGCTGTCTGCCAGGCCAGGGTTCACCCCCGGCAGGACCCGCAGCCGGTAGGCGGGGACCTTGGTGCGCGCCTTAAGGTTTTCCAACAGGGCGTTTAGGGGAAGTTCCCCCTGGTAAGGCGTTGGGCTTGGCATTGGGTTTGGCCTTTGCCCTGGGGCGGGGATTTTGTTCTCCTGGGCAAAATAGTTGGTAAATTCCATTTTGGCTTTCAACTGGCCCAACACCTCGGTGTTAATAAGCTGGCCCTTGCAGGGCAAGCGCAGGTACCGCAAGGCCGGCAGCTGGGCCAGCAGGGAACAGTCCTGGAAATCCGTTTCCCCCAAGTCCAGCTTTTTCAGTTTTTTGCAGTTGGCCAAAAAGGCGTAGTCCTTGTGGAAAAAGTTATGGGGAAAAACCAGGGTGTGCAGGTTGGGCATTTCACCTAACAGGTCAAAAGCGCCTGTTTCGGTTTTCAGCCAGTCCCCAACGCTGGCCCCATGCTGCCAAAGCTGGAGGGCAGGGTCGTATTGGTTGTACCACTTTGTAATGGTTTTTATCCGGGTTAAATCATAGGGCTTGTAGGGCATACCTGTTATGCTGTCAATGGTTTTCAGCAGCCAGGGGTCGATTTTTTTTACTTCGGCCCCGTTTTTGCCGTTGTGCCCCTCTTTCATATCCACCATAACTATCCCTCTTTCCCTTCGTCATTGATTGCAATAATCTCGCCCTTTTCGCAGGCATCCAGGCACAGGCTCCTGACTGCAAGGGCGGTACCAATGTTCATATGGCCGGACTCCAGCTCCTCCTTGGATAAAATTTCCGGGCTAACGCCGTAGATACCATAGTCCATGCTTACCAGGCCAAACATATCGTCCATGACGTAAGTAGTAAAATCCGGCGGGTATTGGAGCATTTGGGACATATTTTCCCCAGCCTCCTGCTTTAGCTTTTCCAAATCGCCGGCATTTTCCTCCGAAAGGCCAACAACCACATGGTCGCCAATGAGGGCAAAGCTGCGTTTGCTGTCGTAATAATATCTAAAATGCGCTATGTTTTTTTCCTCGGTTTCAGTAAGGTTTCTTTGGCATATGTTGTGTACCATGTTGCAATCCTCCTTTTAATGGCTTACCGTTCTGTTACATCAAATTCCTTGGTGTAATCCCAGGAATGGGAGTGCTGGTAAAACTCCGGCGGCGTGTCGCCAAAGGTTTGGGCCAAGGAGGGGACAACCTCGGCTTCAAAGCGTTCCAACAGTATTTGGAAAGCGTGAAAGGCGGCTTCGTCTGCGGGACTATTCTGGGGCGCCCCCAAATCCCCAAAAAGGGAGCAGCTGTACTGCAGCTGGAAGTTGGCCCCGTAGCAGGTAAGCCCGATACTTACCTGGTTGGAGTAGCGGGCCGTTGGTATGCCGGCAAAGCTCAAGTAGAGCCAGTACCCGTGGGGCAGCCGCTTGCACC
The DNA here is from genome assembly GCA_910578755.1 of uncultured Oscillospiraceae bacterium. Taxonomy (GTDB): domain Bacteria; phylum Bacillota; class Clostridia; order Oscillospirales; family Ruminococcaceae; genus Negativibacillus. Next base: position 1,877 of record CAJTSZ010000120.1, read on the forward strand.
AGCCGTAATCATCCCAACGGCATAAATTGTGGCGGGAAAAGCTGTTGTGGGCAACAAAGCGCTTTACCAGTGTTTTGGCACTTACCGGTTTTTCCGGCGGGTTTTCCTGGGCCTGGCAGTAGGCTGTTTTCAGCGCCTCCACAGTGGATTGGCGCCAGACTTGGAACCATAAGCCCACAGCCGCCAAATCCCCGGCAATTTTTTCCCGCTGCTCCCAGGGGTAAACCGCCCGGACCAGCTGTTTTACTGGCTTGCCCAGCCGCTGGGCAAAGCGTTCCACCACCGCCAGGGCGTCCTCCATAGGGTGGTTGTCTGTCAGTTCCACCCGCACCTCCAGCTCCGGCCCGGTGCCGTACGCAAAGGACAGCAGCAGGCAGTTGCTTTGGTAGCCCACACAGCACTCGTAAAAATCGTGGTTGCTGGGCCAATCGCCGGGGGCAAAGTCCTCCTGGCCATGGCCCAGCTGAACATTGCGCAGGGCGGGGATGAGGCTGCTGTCCGGGTACCAGGCAATGCCGTCCCACACCGCAATGGCGGAATAAAAGGGGCAGGGCCGGGGAATAGAGGCGCAAATGCCCTCCAGGGTTTCCATATCAATGGCAGGGTCCCAAGGGGAAAAGAGGGGCACGCCGCTTTTTCGGCCGGGAAAGTTGGAGAAAAAGCCGTACCCGTGGGCGCTGGTTGGGGGGATTGGCTCGTTGGACCAGGGCGGCCTGTGGTTCATGGCTGCAAACCGCTGGGAAGTGTTGTGCCAGTAAGGCGTTAGCTGGGGGAATTTTTTTATCAGCTTGGCGTGAGGGGTGTGGCCCTCGGAGGCTGCCTCGTTAATGTCGTACAGGTCAAATAGGAAACGCTGGGGGTTCCAGCCGCCTTCCAGCAGCACCTCCCGCAAAACAGGGGGAACCGTGGTGAAGGCTTTATCCTTTGCCTTAAAGTCAAAAACAGCGTTGAGAAACAGCCGCATGGATATCACCTCGTTTTTTATGGGTATTGTTGCTTAAAACAGCGTTTGGGGCGGTTTTCGTTCATCCTGTCACCAAACGCCAACAGCAGGTGGCAAATATTTAGGGGTTCTATCTGCAATGTTTTTGCCGGTACAGCTTACAGAAGGCGGGGTTACCGCCTTCTCTCTATGCCAGCTGCCTTATAATATGCTGCTTTGTCCTTATACATCAAGGTTTCCGCCTCAGCGATAATAGAATGCAGCTTTTCTGTACTGTCACTTTTCCAGGCAGCACCAACTGCTAAAACAACAGCATATTCACTCATTGTTTCCTTCAGTTTTTTTACCTTGTTCCATAGTTCCATTTCGCTAATCCCGCCGCATACCGCCAATAATTCGTCACCTCCCAGGCGAAACAGCCCATACTCCCCAAATGTGTTTTTCATACATTCACAGGCGGAGAGGATCAGCTTATCCCCGGCTAAGTGCCCTTTTTCATCATTTACCCTTTTTAGCCCCGTAATATCACAGTAAACGATTCCAATACTGTTGTCCTGCGCCATGTTGTCCATGTATTCATAGAGTGCATGGCGGTTGCCAATCTGCGTCAACTGATCCAGGTGAGATATTTGTTTCAAATTTCTCACAAGATTTCTTACCCTTAATAGGGATTCGATAAAATGCCCCATAACCCGGAGGGTATTTGTGGTATGACGCAGCGTTTCCACGGGCGGGTTATCCACCCCGTAAAATCCAATGACATTTGCGTCGTCATATAAAGGCACTACCGCAATGGAAACAATATTCTGTTTTTTCAGATTTTCATATTGCAGGGGATCTTCTTCTTTCATATCCTCTATGTTTTCAAATACCATATTCTTATTTTCAGAAAATTGACGATACCAGACTTCACAGATCTCCGGGGGGAGGTTTTGCAGGTTATCTTTTTCCGGCGCAACCCCGTCTGCAACCCATTCATAGGTGTTGTCATCGCCGCCCAGCTTGTTTTTTTCAAATATATAGGCTCGGTCGCCATCCAATACCCTGCCGCTGGATTCCAACACAATTCTTAGGGATTTTTCCGGATCGGTTGCCCGCAAAGCCGCCCGCAGGGTTTCATTGACTATTTGTTCCATTTTATTAACCGTTAAAAGGCTCTGCACCATTTGATTGATATAACTGCTAAGCTCCTGAAATTCCAGGCTGCCCTGCGCGTCAACCCTTTCCTCCAAATTCCCTTCCGTGATTGATTTTAGTTTTTGTATTACATCCTGGATCTTTTCCACTACATATTTATTCATATATCGGGTGACTGATACTACCAAAATAAACGATATAATAAACAAGCAGACCAGAATTAACAGCATACTAAAGGGGAGGCTTTCATAGAGATAATCGACAGCAATTACCCGCCCGATATAATTGGAATTTATCTTTTGAAAAACGCAAAAAGAATATTGCCCATTGATTTTGCCATAAAACCCTTTTGGACTGTTTTCTATATCCTCAAAACGAAAACCCACATTGGAACACGCATTTCCAACAAACTCCAGACGATTGGAGCCTGCAATTAACCCGCTTTCTATATCAATGGCATAATAACTTATGTTTGGGTTAACCCGGAACAGGGAAAAGATATAGGAGAGTTCATTTTTTTCTGTTACTTTGAGAACATTAAGCGGGTTCATTCCAATTTGTACAATAAATTCCCCGCTGTCACTCCAAACTGCGGAATACTGCATCAGTTTTGCTTCCGCCGTATTTTCTGTGATTTCCTGGACCAGCATTAAAGACTTGTCCGCAAGCATTGGTTTGAAGAAACTCATTTGTTCGCCGGAATCCATTGTATAACCATAATATTGCGGTTCCGTCCCTGAAAATATTTTTCCTTCCCGGTCAAAAATGTGGATTTCATCTACCTCCACCTCTGTTGCAATCTCTTTAAGTTCATTCAAAGAATAAAGCGTTTTTGCATCTCTATCTATAATACGGGACACTGTCTTTGCCGCATGGAAACAGCGCTGCGTATATTCATCCTTTATTTTAATAAGTTCCGCTTGATTTTCCGCTAATACCTGTTCCATTTGCAGAAAAGTACGATCCGCATCCCGGTAAGCTTTCCTCTGTTCATTCATCAGTTGAAAAGTCAGTATCATAATAAACATCAGCAAGACTAAGATTCCTGCAATCCGATATATATTTTTTCTGATCATATTTTTTAAGGTGTACATTTGAACCTCCTGTGTATGAAGTGAGAAGTTTGAAATGGTGAAGGGTTTGCCGTTTTACCCCTGCGATATATGCGGTATGTACTTTGAAGCCGTATTTCGCTTCTGTGTACTCTTTAATCATTTTGTAAGTAACCCGATCTTTCGGCTTGTATGCTTTAGCTCTCTTGGCGATATTATCAAGCGGCACTTTGCCCTTGCCAAACTTGACTTTTACGTTGATTACGCTGTTGGGCTTTTGTGGGAAAGCAGTACGACTGTTTCGACGGTATTACCTTTTTCCCACAAGAGCCGCCTTACCTCTTGACCATCCCGATATATTGGGAAATTAAACTCTATTGACTTCAAAGGCTGCTCTGACTCCCCATTTGGATATATCTGAATTTCTTTTATGAGATAAGTAATAAGGCTTTTCTTTTCCTCGTCACTTATTATATCATAGAGCTTTCCGAAATTCAGCATAAGCTTGTAAATATTGTCCAAAGTGATTGCTTCCATTTCGATAGAACTTTTTCTCAGCTTTGCATCTTCAATCCGTTCTTCCAACTCGACAATCGTATCATACAATCCATCAAGCCTTAATGTCATGTCGTGGATTTTTCTTTCTCTGAAACGAGCATCAATAGGCAGATTATCAATCTCTCGTTCCAGACGGGCTTTATTCAAATCTACTTCTTTCAGCTTGCTCTCATAATTGGCAAGTTCCTTATCAAT
>CAJTSZ010000121.1 GCA_910578755.1 uncultured Oscillospiraceae bacterium
AAGGAACGCTTTTTTACGTGAGGCCAATGCCGCCCAAAGGAGGGGGCGGCATTCCCACTGTGCTACCCCTAACCGATAGAGCCCGGAAATTCAGTAATGCCGAGCGCAGGCGAGGCTACAAGTTTGGCAAATCCAAACTTGCCATATCCCTAGCAAAACTACCGCAATGTTTGCCGTAGGCAAACTTGCAGCCGTTCACTGAACGGCTTACTGCCCCCTCCTTTGGGCAGACCAACCGTTGTGCAGTACAGCGAACTTATAATGTGGCCATACAGCTTGTCTGCGGCCGTATTATATTTGTACGCTGTACAAACACCGGTTGCCGCCGCTTATTGAGTGGCACTGTCAAATAAGCAGGGGCTTGGGGGCGGCAAGCCACCAACGACTTTCTTTCCCCCATTTCTTTCTTCGTTAGAAAGAAATGGGGCCTGGGTGCAGGGGTGGAGCGCCCTGCATAGGCTTGGAAGTGCCTGAACACTTCCCCAACAGCACAAGCCTTGGAGATAGCTAATGCCTCCAAAAAGAAAACCCTTACAGCGGTGTACTGCTGCAAGGCTGGTTGCTTTTCAATAAAAAGTAAAGTATAATCAAAGGGGCAGGGGGAACGCCCCAAAGCCCCTAAAAATAATTGTGTTAAAAAATTTTAATAGAACGAAAGGGGAAATGACACATGGTTTCAAAAGAATTGGAACAAAAAATTGATTTGTTTGTAGAACAAAACAAGGAAGCGCTGCTTGCAGATATTGCAAAGCTAATAGAAATCCCAAGCGTCAGCGTGGATACCGAGGGAGAAGGCGCCCCCTTCGGCATGGGCTGCCGCAAAGCCTTGGACGCCGCCTTGGAAATTTGCCAAAGAATGGGCTTTTCCACAAAGAACCATAACTACTATGCAGGTACTGCCTCCATTGGCCAAGGGGAAAAGGAAATTACCGTTATGGGCCATTTAGATGTGGTTCCAGAAGGCAGCGGCTGGAGTGTTGACCCATATAAAATGACAGTAAAGGACGGCTACATCTACGGCCGCGGTGTTGCCGATGATAAAGGCCCTATTATGCTGGGCGTTTATGCAATTAAGTGCCTACAGGAATTAGGCGTTCCGCTGAATTACACCTTCCGCGCTGTTTTTGGCTGCAGTGAGGAACGGGGCATGGGGGATGTGCCGGTTATTCAGCAGCAGGAAAAAATGCCTGCCTTCATGTTTACACCCGATGCAGAATTCCCGCTGATCAACGGTGAAAAGGGTATTATGGGCGCCCAGGTTTCCTTCCCTGTAGACGGCAAAACCATTGTGGATTTCTACGGCGGCCTTGTTTCCAATATGGTTGCAGATAGAACTACCGCAGTGCTGAAGGGCGTTACAAAGGAACAGCTGGGCCAGCTGGACCCCAAAGTATTTGATGTGGAGGAAACCGCCCAGGGCCTGCAAGTTACAGCCAAAGGCAAGGGCAGCCACGCCTCCATGCCGGAAGGGTCTGTGAACGCCATTGCCCTGCTTAGCAATATGCTGGCGCAGTCCGGCCTGCTTTCCCCAATGGAACAAAAGGCCTGCCAGGATATGGCTGCTACTTTGGCAGATTACAACGGAAAAGGCCTTGGTATTGATTGTGAGGATGAGGTTTCTGGAAAAATTACCCACATCAGCGGCGTTGCCAAAATGGAAAATAATGAAATTATCCTGAACTACAACATCCGTTACCCTGTTACTGCAAAGGGTGAGGAACTGACCCAGCGCCTTGTAAACCACACCAAGGCTATGGGCTGCACCGGCGTTGTTTTAAACGACAGCAAGCCAAGCTACCGCAGCGCGGATACCGCTGAGGTTCAGGCCCTGCTGAGCGCCTACAACCAGGCTACAGGTGAAAACGGCCAGCCAATGGTTATTGGGGGCGGTACTTATGCCCGCCACTTCCCCAATGCAGTTGCCTTTGGCCCCAACTTCCTGGATATGCCTAACCCGGCTGGGGAAGGCAAGGGCGGCGTACATATGGCCGATGAGTGTACAGAAATTGACCGTATGCTGAAAGCCGTTAAAATTTACACTATGGCCCTTTTGAACCTAAACGAACTTTCCTTGTAAAAAATATGCCCTCCATAAAGCAGGCTAATCTGCTTTATGGAGGTTTCCTTTTGTCCCTTTTCTTGCTGCGCCGCAGTGCGCCCAAAATAACCAGGGGAATTGGGTTAAAGAACAAAAACATCTATATATAGTAGCGATTCAGCAATAATTTCAATATCTTGATTTTCAGCCTCATCTGCGCTATAATAAAACACAGCATGGATCAAACAAGGAGGAAAACAATGGAACGCTTTCAAATTACGGTGGGGGACATTGCGCAGCAGAATACCCAAGCTGTTGTCAACGCTACAGATACCACCCTTTTAGGCGGGGGGGAGGTAAGCGCCGCCATACGGAAGGCGGCCGGCCCTCAGCTGGCCCAGGCCTGTGAAAAAATTGGGGGCTGCGCCACAGGCAAGGCAGTGGTGACGCCGGGCTTTTCCATGAGCGCCCAGTATATCATCCATACGCCGGGCCCCCTTTGGCAGGGCGGCGGCAATGGGGAAAAGCAGCTTTTGGCCAGCTGTTACCACAGCTGCCTTACCCTTGCCGGGGAAAAAGGTATTTTATCCATTGCTTTTCCTTCTATCAGCACCGGGGCGTATCACTTTCCTGTAAACCAAGCGGCGGAAATTGCGGTAAAAACCATTGGCAGCTTCCTTTCCACCAACACTTCCTTAAAACAGGTTCTGCTGGTCTGCCGTGACCAGCGCACCCGCTTTATTTATGAGGTAAGCCTACAGCAGTACCAAGCAAAGTAAAAGCAGCGGCAATTTATGTGAAATAATGGAAGGAACAGAGCAGTATGAGCAAAGAAGAAAAAACACTGGCCTGGGAGGATGGCAAGCCCCGCTGCTATTGGGCAAACCCCAAAAACGAGGCTTATGTCCGCTACCACGACGAAGAATGGGGCCGGCCGGTTTACGACGACCGCCTCCTTTTTGAAATGCTTATTTTGGAGTGTTTTCAGGCCGGGCTTTCCTGGGAATGTGTACTGAATAAAAGGGAGGGGTTCCGCCAGGCCTTTGATAATTTTCGGCCGGAAATTGTTTGCGCCTATGGTGAAGAAAAGCAGCAGGCTTTGGCCAATAACCCGGCAATTATCCGCAACCGCCTGAAAATACGGGCAGCTGTGACAAATGCGGCGGTTTTTTGCGCTATCCAAAAGGAATACGGCAGTTTTTCCTCCTACCTTTGGGGCTGGGCCCGGGGAAAGGCGATTTACGAAAGGGGAAAAAGCTCCTCCCCCTTGTCGGATAAAATTTCCGCAGATTTAAAAGGGCGGGGGATGAAATTTGTGGGAACCACTGTGGTTTATGCCTATCTTCAGGCAACAGGCGTTGTTTGTTCCCATGAGGAAGGATGTTTTTTGGCACAGGAATTGTCGATTTTACAGTAAAAAATGAAAATAGTATTGACAATTTGTGGTGTAAAGAATATACTGTAAATGCAACCGGTAAAAAGAATAATTTACCGATGTAAAAAAGATAGGCATATATGCCTATTCTAATTTCTTGCAGAAATTAGAATAGGCATATATGCCTATTCTAATTTCTTGCAGAAATTAGAATAATACCCCTTAACCGGGGAGGAAAAAGGAGACTGATTACAATGAGAATGAGAATGAAAAAACTGTTGTCCATTCTTTTGGTAACTGCTATGCTGGCTTCCATGGCTGTTACCGCTTTTGCGGACACACCTGCGGCTAACAGTGATGTGGCTGTTATGTCTGTTGAGGCAAGAGCAGCAGGTGATGTAACTATTGCAGCATCCGGCTGGGATGCTAATAAAACCTTTACTGCCGGTACAGAAGCAGTAGGCGGCAGCTTTACATTGAATGTAGAGGCTGCTACTTCACCAGAAAATACGGTAGAAGAACCGGGTGCAACAGCTACAAAAGTTAAGCTGAAAGCAACAGTTGCTCCGAAAGAAGGAACTGAAAAAGCAGCAGGTGATTGCACAATTAGAGCTAAAGTTGGTACCAACGAAGGTGTTGATTTGAGTGCAACAGCAAGCAATGATGCCTATGAAATTCCTGCCGATAATGGTTTGACTGTTGAATTTACCAGCGTTCTGTTTGATGACGCTACCACAGCCGGTGAATACACCATTACACTGGAAGCTGTAGGTGAGGATGGCAGTAAATTGACTCCTGCTGCAACAGCTACCGTTGATGTAACCGTTAACGCAAAGCAGGAAAATAACGGCGAAGTTACCCTTGTAGGCGATGTAACCCTGCCAGAAAACCTCAAAGCTGGTGAAAAAGCTACAGGCGGCAGCATTGTACTTAAAAACACCAACACAGCTGCTACAGATGTTACCATTAAAGCTGAAATCACTCCATCACAGGACGCAAAGGCCACAGATGTTATTAAAGCTAAACTTGGCAATGGAGAAGAGAAAGACCTGTTGGCTGATGTTGGCGCTACCTTCTCCATCCCTGTAGGTAACAGCAACACAATTACCTTCAGTGATGTAACCCTTAATACCCCAGGTGACTACAGCATTAAATTCACAATTACACCTGTTGGCAGCCAAGCAATTACAAAAACAGTGGACGCAACTGTTACTGACCCAAACACAAAGCCACCAGTAACAACCACAGTAACAGCTGCTTTGGGTGCATTTGAACTCGATAAAAGTGATACAACAGGGAAAACATATACTGGCGAACTTACTTTGACAAGAACAGGTACAGATTCAGTAGATGTTACAGTTACCGATGTAACACTTTCAAAAGGCACAGCAACCATTACAATTGACGATGCAGCAGCCAAAGGCAAGAAAATCACCGTAAATAAAGCTGAGGTAAAAGTTCCTGTTAAAGTAGTGTATGCTGACAAGCCTACTGCTGGAGATTACGAAGTAACAGCAACCCTTGAAGGTACTACAGAAACTACTGTAAAAGGTGCTTTGAAGGTTGAAGGAACCCAAATCCCTGATGAAACTACAGTAGCAGCTGCTTTGAGTGCATTTACACTTGATGAAAATGATGCAGAAGGGAAAACATATACCGGCGAACTTACTTTGACAAGAACAGGTACAGATTCAGTAGATGTTACAGTTACCGATGTAACACTTTCAAAAGGCACAGCAACCATTACAATTGACGATGCAGCAGCCAAAGGCAAGAAAATCACCGTAAATAAAGCTGAGGTAAAAGTTCCTGTTAAAGTAGTGTATGCTGACAAGCCTACTGTTGGAAGCTACAAAGTAACAGCAACCCTTGCAGGTACTACAAATAGCACTGTAACAGGTAATTTGAATGTCATTAACCCAGATGAAGCAAGCGCTGTACTGGAAGTTGGCAAACCCGATGCAAACGGAGTAGTTACCGGCACACTGACCTTGAGCAACCCAACCAATGCAAAAATTACTCCTACAGTTAAAGTAGAAGTAGAAGGTCAGTCTAACATTACAGTTACACCTACAACTGGCGAGTGGACAAACAATGCAGCAGTTGAGGTAGAGGCTGGTACAAAAGAAACTCCAACACAAAAAGTACTTGGCTTTACCATTACTTTCTCAAAAGGAACTAATGATGCAAATTACACCATTAAAGCAACTGTTGGAGACTTAGCAGTAATAGGTAATGGCAGCGTTACAATCCCTGGTAATGGCGGAACAGTAGACCCAACACCAAACCCAGATCCAA
>CAJTSZ010000122.1 GCA_910578755.1 uncultured Oscillospiraceae bacterium
CTGCAAACAGACGCTGTAACAAAAAAACAGGACGGCAACCGCTTTTATGGGTTGCAGGTTTATTATGATTCTGAATTTTCAACCTTACTTGGCGGTATGATGTACCAAAAGCTTACACAAAAACTGAGCCTTACCCCGCGGGTATGCACAATTGATACAGATTTTATTGAACAGGTCCCCTTGGCGCAGTCCCTGATTATTAAAACAGGTTACGTGACTAACCCGGAAGATTATGGCAGATTAAGCGACCCCTTGGAAATGTACAAGCTGGCTTGTGCCATTGCGGACACCCTAGTTGAATATTTAAAAGCAAGGTAAGAAAAAAAGGAGCCTCCAGCTATACCGGAGGCTCCTTTTACATTTTATTACTGGGGATTTAACATCAGCCTGGCGGCGCGTACTACATGCTCTGCAATACAGCTTGTGGTAACTGTGCCAATTCCCCCAGGGACAGGGGTTATTTTATCCACAATAGGTTCTACCTGGGCAAAATTTACATCCCCGCAAAGCTTGCCGTTTTCATCTAAATTGATGCCTACATCAATAATAATCTGCCCCGGGGATACCATGTCCTTGGTTATCATTTTTGCTTTGCCCACAGAGGAAATAATAATGTCTGCTCCCTTAATAGCCTGCCCTAAATCTGGGGTTTTTGTGTGGCAAATGGTTACCGTTGCGTTTTCTTTCAGCAACATCATAGCAAGGGTGCGCCCCACTACAAGGCTGCGTCCAATAACGGCCACCCGTTTTCCGGAAAGGGGAATGTTGTAAAAATGAAGCATTTGCAGCACGGCTTCCGGGGTACCGGGGCAATAGCCGCTTTCATCCCCTTCAAACACCTTCGCTATGTTTACTGGATTCATGCAGTCTACATCTTTTTTATGGTCTATTTCGTACTTTACATCGTATTCGCTAATTTGGCTGGGCAAAGGGCGCAACAGCAGAATACCATGAACCGACGGATCCCCATTTAGGCGGTGCAGCTGCTGGATAAAGGTTGCCTGATCCACGCTTTCTGGCAGCTCTATGGTTTTAAGGATAATGTTTAAACTGGCAAACCGTTTACGGGCACCGTTTTCGTAAGAAATATCATCTGGCTGACTGCCGCAGCGTACCATAACCATACAAGGGTAAATCCCCTTTTGCTCCAATTTTCCTACTTCTTGTAAAATGGATTCCTTCATACTGGCCACCACAGCGGAACCCTTCATAATATAAGCCACAGCAACTTCCCCCGTTTTCTTTCGTAATATCCTCCATTATAACATGGCGGCGCCCTTAGGTAAAGGGCGAAGAAACCCACTGCAAAGCCGGTTTCCCCACCTTCCAGTACATATTTGTACAGCGCGCCACTGGCAGAATGGAAGCTAAAGAAATCACAATATAATGTGTTTAATATTGACTTATGCAACGATATATAGTATAATTGGTTTCATCAAAAAGAGATATCAATGAAAAGAGGTTTTATTGTTATGTATGAAAATGTAACTATACGCGGCGGAGAAATGGGCAAAGAGGAGATTGGCGCTTATGTGGACTATGTTTGCCAGCAAAATCCCAACCGCAAAATTGAAACCATGACGATAGAAATTGACGGGGATTTTGTAAACCTCTCTTATACTTTAGAACCAGTTCCGTTTGAGAGGATCCGCCGAATTACTGGTTACTTAGTGGGAACCACCGACCGTTGGAACGACGCGAAAAAGGCCGAAGAAAAAGACAGAGTAAAACACGCTGTTTCCTTATAAATTACATATAAAAATTTCTGATAAAAAAGTGGAGTAAAACTCCACTTTTTTATGTATTAGGCAGGAAAGGGGGAAGTATTCCCCTCCCCTTTTACTACTGCACCCATTGGCACTGCTGCGCCAGTAGGAGGCACAACTGTTCCATATACTCTGCTTCCAGTGGGCCAAAACGGTCAAATATGGCGCTGTCAATATCCAAAACGGCAGCCACTTTGCCATTTACACAAATAGGTACTACAATTTCAGACTTGGAGGCGCTGTCGCAGGCAATATGGCCTGGAAATTCATGGACGTTGGGTACAATTTGGGTTGTGTTTTGGGCGGCAGCCGTGCCGCATACACCTTTGCCCAAAGCAATCCGCTTGCAGGCCGGTTTACCTTGAAAGGGACCCAAAACCAACTCTTCGCCCCGCATAATATAAAAACCTGCCCAGCTTATTTGTTCCAGAAACTGCCACAACACGGCAGCGGTGTTTGCCAGGTTTGCAATACAATCTGTTTCGTTTTGAATTAAGGCCTGCGTGCGCTTTAACACGCGAACACATTGTTCCTTGCGGGAAAGTACTTCCATGGTATTTTCTCCTTTTTCAGCTTAGTTTGCTGGGATGATAGTATAAAAGTAAGGCTGCCAAAACATCGGCAGCCTTGTATTTTTTATTGTTTCACAATAAAAAGTTGGTGTGCAGGCAGATTCGGGCTGTTCGCCCTCCCTGCCTTATGCAAAGCTACGCAAAAAAATAGTTTCGCTTTGCACAAATGATTCTCGCCTTGTTCTGTTTGCAAAAGATCAGCCAGCTTATTTACTAAGGGCTTTTTCTGCTGTTTCCACAATATTGGCGGCACGCAGGCCAAATTTGGTAATTAAATCGCCGCCAGGGCCGGAATAACCAAACACATCCTGAACGCCCATTTTAATCACAGGAACGGGGCAGCTTGCACAAACAACATCCGCCACTGCCGAACCCAAACCGCCAATTACGGAGTGCTCCTCAATGGTAATAATTTTTCCGGTTTCCTTTGCTGCGTTAATAATCAGCTCTTCATCCAGGGGCTTAATTGTGTGAATGTTAATTACCCTTGCGGAAATTCCCTTTTGTTCCAATAGCTGTCCAGCTTCCACAGCCTCGGCAACCATAAGGCCAGTAGCCACAATGGTAATATCGTTGCCGTCCTTTAAGGTAATACCCTTGCCCAGTTCAAAATGGTAATTTTCCGGGTTATTTAAAACTGGAGCAGCCATGCGGCCAAAGCGAAGGTACACGGGGCCCACATATTCCACAGCAGCTTTTACAGCGGCTCTTGCTTCAATATCATCACATGGGTTAATAATAACCATACCGGGGATAGTGCGCATTAAGGCAATATCTTCGCAGCACTGGTGGGTTGCCCCATCCTCCCCCACAGAAATGCCTGCATGGGTTGCACCAATTTTTACATTGTTGCGAGGATAGCCAATGGAGTTGCGGATTTGTTCAAAGGCGCGGCCGGCGGCAAACATAGCGAAGGAACTTGCGAAGGGAATCATCCCGCAGGTGGAAAGGCCAGCAGCAATGCCCATCATATTGCCTTCCGCAATGCCGCAGTCAATAAAGCGTTCCGGGCAGGCCTTTTGGAATGTGGCGGTTTTGGTAGCACCTGCAAGGTCCGCATCCAAAACAACCAAATTAGGATATTGGGGGGCCAATTCTGCCAAAGCCTTGCCATAGCTTTCTCTTGTTGCTATTTTTACTGTATCTGCCATTGGTTATGCCTCCAATCCTGCTAAAACGGCTTTTAATTCGCTCATTGCAATTTCATACTGCTCATCGTTGGGCGCTGTGCCATGCCAGGAAGCCTTGTTTTCCATAAAGGAAATCCCTTTGCCCTTTACTGTTTTTGCAATAATGGCGGTTGGCTTTCCTTTTATTGTCCTCGCCTCTGCAAAGGCGGCCTCTATTTCATCAAAATTATGGCCGTCAATGTTGATTACATGGAAGCCAAAGGCCTGGAACTTTTCATCAATGGGGTACGGGGAGCAAACGTCGGCAACATCGCCATCAATTTGCAGGCCGTTGTTGTCCACAACAACACAAAGGTTATCCAGTTTATTGTGGCCGGCAAACATGGCAGCTTCCCAAACCTGGCCTTCCTGAATTTCGCCATCGCCTAAAACGGCATAAACACGGTAGTTTTTCCCCATCAGCTTACCTGCCTTAGCCATGCCGCAGGCAGCGGAAATGCCTTGACCCAGGGAGCCGGTGCTCATATCCACACCGGGGATGTGCTTCATATCCGGGTGGCCCTGCAGGCGGGAACCAATTTTCCGCAGGGTTTTCAGTTCCTCCACCGGGAAATAGCCTCTGTTTGCCAAGGCGGCATACAGGGCGGGGGCAATATGCCCTTTGGAAAGAACAAAGCGGTCCCTTTCTTCCCACTTTGGTTCCTCCGGGCGGATGTTCATCTCTTTAAAATATAAATAGGCAATGATATCTGCGGCAGACAAAGAACCACCTGGATGGCCTGATTTTGCGCAGTGTACGCCTTCAATAGCGCCAATACGTACATTGCAGGCGGCAATAGATAATTCTTTTTTTAACGCCTGGTCCATTTTACAACCTCCCTAATTATGGAATCCATCTCAACAGGACAATGGATATTACATTTTTTGGATATTTTAAGCCTTTTCTGCCATGAAAAAAGCCTGAAAACCATGGGATTTCCTGCACTTTTTTCTGAAAAATCTCGCAAAACCTCACAGAACTTATTGGGACGGGGATTCCTTATTCCTTCATAAAGTTTCCGAAAAAACAACCACCTATAGTATAACATTTTCTTCCGCATTATTCAATAAACTGGCGCCCTTGCCCAAAGTTTTTAAAAAAGCACAAAAATATTCCGGCAAAGGGCTTTCAAAGTACAAATGCTCCCCAGTAACAGGGTGAATAAACCCCAGGGCCTTGGCGTGGAGGCACTGACCTTCCAGTTTTTTAATTGCCTTTTTGGGACCGTAGATTTCGTCGCCTGCTACAGGATGCCCAATGGAAGCCATGTGAACCCGTATTTGGTGGGTACGGCCCGTTTGCAGCTTTAGGCGCAGGTGAGCAAAGCCTTCGTACTGGGTTAAAACCTGGTAATGGGTAACTGCTTCCCGCCCCCCGGTTTTTACCACCGCCATTTTTTTACGGTCCGCAGGGTGGCGGCCAATGGGCGCGTTAATTGTGCCTTGGGGTTCTTTAAACCGGCCGTAAACGACAGCCTCGTAAAAGCGGTGGGTGGTGTGGGCTTTAATTTGCTGGGCAAGGCAAGTATAAGCTTGGTCTGTTTTGGCCACCACCAGCAAGCCGCTGGTATCCTTATCAATACGGTGTACAATGCCTTGGCGAAACTCCCCGTTTAAGGTGGAAAGCTGGGTTTTGCAGTGATAAGCAAGGGCGTTAACCAAGGTTCCGGAAGGGTTGCCCGGCGCAGGGTGAACCACCATGTGCTTTGGCTTGTTTACAACCAGAAGGTGCTCATCTTCGTAAACAATATTTAGGGGGATGCTTTCCGGCAGGATTTCCCCCACCTCTTCCCTTTTCTCTAAAAGAAACGCTTCTACCTGATCCCCCAAACGGAGCTTATAGTTTTTTCCCACCTGCCTGCCATTTACAAGGATACTCCCCTGCTCAATGGCTTTTTGGGCCTCGGAACGGGTGACCTGGGGCAGGTGGAGAATCAGCCATTTGTCAATGCGCTCCCCGGTTCCCTCCTGTGGGACAGACCAGCAGCCGGAATAGTTACTGGCCATCTGCGTTATTCTCCTTTAGCTGTTTTTGTTTTTCCAGCCGCGGCTCCAATACCATAATATAAAGCACAAGGAGGCAAGTGCCGCAGACAACGCAAATATCCGCCAGGTTAAACACAGGGAAATTGATGAGGCAAAAATC
>CAJTSZ010000123.1 GCA_910578755.1 uncultured Oscillospiraceae bacterium
CCCTTACCTCTCTTTACAGGTTATATCACCCGGCGGATGGCTTAGGTATGCTGTTCGTTCATTGGGGGAGGCGGCACTATTTTTGTAGGATTGGCGGCCCATAAAATGGAAAACCTCCAATCCCCTATATAAATATGGGGACTGGAGGTTTTCCCGCTTTTTTGCAGTTTTCTATTGCCAAAATGCGGGTAAGGTGCTATAATATTTTAAGTTAAGTAGTAAATTGGGGGGATTCCCCTGTTTCTAAAGAGAATATGGGCCAAAAGGGCAGATGGGAGGTTCCACAATGAGTGTTTTTGATATTATCGGCGGTATTTTGCTGATACTGGTTGCTATTTGTGTAATTGCTACTGTTGCAATGCAGGAGGGCAGCAAATCCGGCGTTAACGCGCTGGGTGGGCCAAATGCCGATACCAGCAGAAGCCATGGCAAAACAATGAACGCTATGCTTTCCAGAGCAACAAAGTTCTTTGCGATTGCGTTTTTTGCTTTAACAATTTTAATTGCTGTTGTTGATAAGTTTGTAAAATAGGTTTTAAAAATACTCTGCTTCGGCAGGGTATTTTTTATGCCAAAATATTTTCCATAAGCTTTTATTTAACACAAGTATATGGCGCCCAGTCTTTCTTTTTGCACAAAAAATAGGTTTGCTTTGTTCCATTATTTTTACTGTTTCACAATAAAAAGTTGATATATGGGCAATATGGCTCTATAATAAGTATAGAGGCCCTTTTATAAATACATTGCACCATCTTCCCCGTTGGAAAGTTTTTCTAAGGTTTTCAAGTGGAGTCCCAAACTTGCAAGGGGCGTTCTGGGGCCTTCATTTAGCAGAAATGTATCACGCTGTTTTCTTTGTAGAAAATGTTCCGAAGTTTTGTGGCCAAAGCCACAAAACTTGCAAGGGGCGTTCTGGGGCTTTCATTTAGCAAAAATGTATTACGCCCCGTTAAGTATAGAATATTCATTGTATACAAGCCTTTCCCTTATGGGCAAAGCAGAAAGGAAATGTAAATGAAAGAACGTAATTATTCCAGTAAAAGAAAACATGGGGGAAAGCCCAAATATCCACCCAAAACAAAGGCCCAAAAAAGACCTGCTGTAAGCAGGGCAAAAGGTTTTCATTTTTCCATAAAGGACAGGATTTTGGTTGTCTTAAAACGCCGAGGCGGGGAACCTATTTCCGTAAACCGCTTGGCTGGGGCGGCGCAAATTTCCTCTAAGGAAAAGGCGGAATTTTGGGAATTGTTAAATCAAATGATACAGCGGGGAGAACTTACAAAAACGAAAAACGGCTTGTGCCTGTCCAAAGCTGGGGCCCTGCCCAAAAGGAAAAAAGCGGCCTTGAAACCAGTAAAAGCCCAGGTAATTACCATAACCGAAAAGTTTGGCTTTGCCAAGCCGGAAAGCGAGGATCCGGAGGCAGAGGATATTTTCCTCCCTGGGCGGATGATGATGGGCGCCATGCCGGGGGATGTGGTGCTAATTCAGCCGGAGCAGGGCCGTGGCAGCCGCATGGAGGGCACTGTTGTTGAAATTTTAGAAGAAAACAACGAACCCTTCACTGGCGTTATCACCAAGACAGAGGGCTTGTGGCAGATTATCCCCGATAAAAACATTCGCTTCCCCTTACACATAGAGGCTAATCTTTTGGGCGGCGCCAAAGAGGGCGACAAGGTTTTGGCACAGATTTGTGCTAGGGGCAGCGGCCATTTCTCCCACAAGGTAAAAGTATGCCAAATATTTGGCAGCGCCAATTACGCGGAAAACTGCTGCCAGGCTGTTCTTGCCTCTTACCACGCCCGTACCTTTTTTGATGAGCCAACTTTGGCTGAAGCAAGAAAGGTTGTAGAAAAAGGTATCCCCTTAAAGGAATTAGAGGATCGGTTGGATTTAACTGGCCTGGATATTTTTACTATTGACTCTGCCGACAGCAAGGACCTGGACGATGCTGTTTCCTTGGAAAAAACGGACAGCCATTGGGAGCTGGGGGTACACATTGCCGATGTCAGCCACTACATCAAACCCAATTCCCCCCTGGATAAGGAGGCTTACCAGCGGGCTACCTCTATTTACTATGCTGACCAGGTACTGCCCATGCTTCCCAAGGAAATTTCCAACGGGATTTGCTCCCTAAACCCTGACGAGGTTCGCCTTACCTTTTCCGCCCTGGTTACACTGAATTTTAACGGGGAAATTACGGGATTCCGTTTTGTAAAAAGCTATATTCGCTCCCGGGTGAAAGGTGTGTACAAGGAAATCAACACCATTTTGGACGGCAGCGCCTCCCCGGAAATTTTGGAGAAGTACCACCAGCTTATCCCACAAATCCACCTGATGCGGGAATTGGCAGCGGTGCTGATGAAAAACCGTTTCCAGCGCGGTTCCATGGACATTGACTCAATGGAGCCCAAATTTATTATAGAAAACGGCCGCGTCGTAGAAATTCAGTCCCGGGAACGGGGCGAAAGTGAACGAATTATTGAGGAATTTATGCTCACTGCAAACCAGGCAGCCGCTACCTTAGCTATGGACCAGCTTCTGCCCTTTGTGTACCGGGTACATTCCAATCCGCCTGCGGGCAAGGTGGAGGCCCTCCACGAAATGCTGCTGAAAATTGGCATGGAAGCTTCGGCCATTACCGATGGGCTCACTGCCAAGGATATGGCCAATGTGCTTGCTGCCGCCCGCGGGACAGACCTGGAGCAAATGGTGAATAACCAGCTGCTCCGCACTATGGCAAAGGCGGTGTATTCAGAACAGAACATTGGCCACTTTGGGCTGGTGCTGAAGAACTACGCCCACTTTACCTCGCCAATCCGCCGTTATCCCGATTTGATTATTCATCGCATCCTTTCTTCCTACGTTGGCGGAGCCCCAGCCTCCAATATTGTAAAGCGCTTTGGCAGCTACGTTGGAGATGCGGCCAAGCACTGCAGCGATATGGAACTGAATGCCGTTAATATTGAACGGGATTGCGAGGACTGCTACAAGGCGGAATACATGTCCCGCCATTTAGGGGAAGAATTCCAGGGGGTAATTACCACTGCTGCTTCCTTTGGGTTCTATGTGCAGCTTCCTAACAGTGTGGAAGGGCTGGTCCATGTTCGTACCTTGCCCCAAGGCGATTACACCTTGGAGGATGGCATGGAACTGGTGGAAAACCTAAGCAACACCCGGTACTGCATAGGGCAAAAGGTCATTGTTTGCGCAGTTAACGCGGATGTTTCCGCCGGCCAGGTAGATTTTGAATTAAAATCGGTAATAAAGTAAATTTTGTTGTATGAATTCCCTTTTCCGGCGCATACTATAAGTAGTTTCCTCAACTATCTTGTATGAAAGCCAAGGGCGGCAAACGACCTCCTGCGCTTTTATTCAAAATAGTATTGCGTTTGCGGATTTGTTTTGAGCAAATATAGCGTGTGCCGTCCCTTGGCTGAAATTTTGTCTATGGGAAACCTGTGCCGTATTTATTTGGATAAGCAATTCCTTTTGAGGGAACCCTGATATAAAAAGGTCCCCCTGCTTTTTAAGCAGGGGGACCTTTTTTAATTTTACTTACTGTTCAGCAAGTTTCCCCTGTAAACAGCGGCAAGGCTGCTTTGGATATGTGCCATGGGAACAAATGGCTTAGGTATGCTGTTTTTTAGTATAAGAGGAAGAATAAAAATAAGGAAATATTATACTTTATATATATTTTATGTTATGAGAAAACCTCATAAAACCTCACAAAACCCTAAAAAGCACACCCCCCGCCTGGCAACAGGCGGGGGGGCTTTTGTATTGTTATTCTTCCAAAGATTCCAATTTCATTTTGTATTTGGAGTCCCAGGCGTTTTGAGATTCCGCATCCTTTTTATATTTGGCTATGGCAGCAGCGGAGGTATTGGCAGGTTGCAGTGTTCCCATTCCGGCTACACAGCCGCCTGGGCAGCCCATGCCCTCCAGCAAATATCCGTCATATTTTCCCGCGCGGGCCAAAGCTACCATTTTACGGCATTCCTGCAATCCTTCTGCATAAACCGTTTTTACTTCTCTGTCTGGTTCGATGCGGTGGATGGCATCCACGACAGCCTGGGCTACACCGCCGCTGACAGCAAAGCCGCGGCCGGCGCCGGTGCCCTCGTGAAGGGGTTTTCCTTTTGGCAAGGTGGAAAAATCAACATTTTTTGCCTCAAACATACCCATCAATTCTTCAAAGGTGAGGACAAAGTCCACATCGCTACGGATAGTCCTTCTGCTGGCCTCCAGCTTCTTGGCAGAGCAGGGGCCAACAAACACTACGCGGCATTCGGGGTCCTGCTGCTTTTGCAGACGGGCGGTAAGTACCATAGGAGTAAGGGCCATGGAAACATAAGGTGCAATATCCGGGAAGGCTTTCTTTACAAACATTGCCCAAGAGGGGCAGCAGGAGGTTGCCATAAAGGGCTGTTTTGCAGGTACCTCCTCCAAGAAAAGGCGGGCCTCGTCAATGGCGCATAAGTCAGCGCCTACAGCTACCTCCACAACGCTGTGGAAGCCCAAGGCCTTCATTGCCGATTCCAGACGATCCGGGGTCATATCCGGCCCAAACTGGCCTACAAAGGCGGGGGC
Organism: uncultured Oscillospiraceae bacterium; assembly: GCA_910578755.1. GTDB lineage: Bacteria > Bacillota > Clostridia > Oscillospirales > Ruminococcaceae > Negativibacillus. Next base: position 4,594 of record CAJTSZ010000123.1, read on the forward strand.
AACAATGGCCACAACCCGGTCTCCCCGTTTAATGGAGTGAATCAGCTGGAAAATCTGCCCTTTATCCGAAATAGCGCCAAAGGGGCAGTTTACAATGCACATACCGCAGGAAACACATTTATCGTAATCAATTTCCGCCTTGCCATGCTGGTCGTTATGGATGGCGTTTGCCCCGCAGGCCTTGGCGCAGGGGCGCTCCATTTTTACAATGGCGTTGTAGGGGCATACCTCGGCGCATTTGCCGCATTTTACACACTTGCTTTGGTCAATTACCGAATGTCCGTGTTCTGTGGTAATGGCTTTCTTTGGGCAAATCTCCTGGCAGGGGTGGGCCAGGCATTGGCGGCAGCCGTCGGTAACAAAAATTTCTTTTTCCGGGCAGCCGTTGCAGGCAAATTTAATAATATTCACCAGGGGCGGGTCGTAGTACTTTTCCGCAATGGCGCTGCCCTCCACACCGTCCGAGGTGAGGGTGTGCTGGTCCAAGGGGCGCAGGGGCAAACCCATTGCCAGGCGGATACGCTCGCTTACAATGGCGCGCTCCAAAAAAATGGAATCCCGGTACTGGGCAGCTTCCCCGGGCACAATGGTATAGGGCAGGGCTGCCATGCGGGTATAGTCGCCCCCCTCGTAAGCCAAACGGGCAACTTCCGCAAACACCTTGCGGCGAATGTCTATTACAGATGAATATAAACCTTTCATTTGTACTCTCCTAACTGTATTATTACCGGCCTTGCCGGATAGCAAAAGGAACAATTCTTACAGAATAATTATTAAAGAAAATCAGGAGTTTGTCAAGGGTTTGACAAAGATAATTCCAACAATTTAGAGTATCTAAAAAAATAGTTGAGCGAAGCGGAACAACGGGGCGCAAAGCACTTGTACAAGACAAAAATTTTGTAAGCGCACCTTATAAGTTTTTTGGCTTCGCCTGCAAAACTTGCGAAAATCACTTTATTGCAGTCCGAATCTGCCTGCACATCAGCTTTTT
>CAJTSZ010000124.1 GCA_910578755.1 uncultured Oscillospiraceae bacterium
GGCGAGCAGCCCGAATCTGCCTGCACATTAAGTTTTTATTGCGAAGTAATAAAAAATAACAGTGCTGTTTTCTTTGCAAAAAACATAATATAAAATAGTATACCAAAAATTTGCTTACTTGTTAAGTGCTTTGCGGCTTTTTGTGGGGCCTGCCCCCAAAAGGCTTTATTTTTACGGAAGCAATTACCTGCCTGCGTAAAATTTTTATGAACTTTTACGGTAACTTATGTAAAATATGTTTAAAATGTAGACTGCAAACATAGAGCCATGTATAATAAAATAGGCTAAAAAGCCTGTTTTTTAATACGCCCGTTTTGTGAGCAGTATATTGATGTATTTATATGCAGCAATATACAGGGCGTTATTCCCCTAAGGGGGTTGGAAGAAGTGTTATAAATAATGTAAAGGGGGCGATTTTCTTGATTGGTGATTTGCATTGCCACAGCAAGCTTTCCGATAGTTCCGCCGGTTTGGAGGATATTGTTTTTTACGCCAAACGGGCAGGGTTGGATTTTGTCGCTATTACAGACCACGATACAATGGCTGGTGTTTCCAGGGCGGTAGTTTTGGGCAAAAGGTACGGGGTAGAGGTGATACCCGGCGCGGAAATTTCCTGTACAGACCCCAATACCGGCCGCAGGGTTCATCTTTTATGTTACCTGCCCCAAAAGCCCAACCGGTTGGACAGCTTGTTTTTCCGTACACTGGAGAGCCGTACTCAGGCGGGGCAGATTATGATAAAACGGGTGATGCAAATGTACCCGGTTACGGAGGAACACATTGCCCGGTATTACTCCAGCAGCAAGGCCATTTATAAAGTGCATATTATGCAGGCCCTGCTGGATTTAGGGTACGATACCACGGTTTACGGCCCCTTGTACCGCCAGCTGTTTGGCGATAAAACCTCCCCCAGTTACTGTGGGGAGCCGGTAAATTACCCTACGGTGGAGGAAGCGCTGAATTATATTAAAATAGCCAAAGGCGTGGCTGTGCTGGCCCACCCAACCGTGTACCAATCCATGGAGCTGCTCCAAACCCTGGCAGAGCAGAAGCTGATACATGGGGTAGAATTATATCACCCTAAAAATTCTGCGGCAGACCAGGAAAAAATACGCCAAATAGCGGAAGAGTATGGGTTAATTACGACCGGCGGCACCGATTTTCACGGTTACTACGCCACAGGCAGCAGCAACCCCTTGGCAACTTGTATTACTGGGGAAGAAAGTATAGCCAAGCTGTACCAGGCGGCAGGAAAGCTGGAAAGCAAGTAAAAGCCTGTTTTTTAGCAGGCAGAAGTGCACATAGGCTATTGAATATTTTGGCGTAATTTGTTAAAATGAAAATAGTAAGTAATGAATATAGAAGGGTTTGCAAAATACCTTTCAAAATGTATTGTGAAAATGAAAGAAGAGGAGAAATAAGATGCATTATTCTTTTCAGCCTACAGGGGTATGCTGCCGCCATATGGAAATGGAAATTGTGGACGGCATAGTAAAAAACGTTATTTTTACCGGCGGATGCAATGGGAATTTGCAGGGGATTGCAGCTTTGGTGGAGGGCCAGCCTGCGGAGGAGATTATCCGCCGCGTAAAGGGGATTCGGTGTGGGATTAAGTCCACCTCCTGCCCAGACCAGCTGGCGCAGGCCCTGGAAGCTTATTTAAGCGAAAATAAATAATTAGGGCATAATTTTTTTCACAGCTGTTAAAACAGGGCGGATAAAATTTATCCGCCTGTTTGTATATTTTTTGGGATCCGGTTGCCCGCCCCGCAAAAAGCAGGTTAAAATAAGCCCCGCCGGGATCATACAGGCGGGCTACAGCAAGGAGAATGTGATATGTGGACCATGGAATTAGTTTTAGCGGCCGCTTGTGGTTTTGCTTTTCTGTGCCTGCAAAACACAGGGAGGAAAAATTTGCCCTTGGCCTGTGAAGCCGGCGAAGCGGATGTGCGTATTGCAACAGAGAAACCCCGGTTGGATTTTGCCCAGCAGGAAGCGGAAAGCTACATTGCCCACCGCAAAAACGGCAATATAGAAAAGGCCCGCAAGTTAGGGGAGGAGTTAGGCGCCATTATTTTGCAGGATATGCCCCTAATGGAGCAGGCCCTGCGGGATTGGATTTTAATTGACCACGGAAAAATGCTCTACATTTTTGTAGCAGAACGGGTTGTGCGGGATTTGGCGCCGGATACCATCCTTTCCCAGGTTAGCGTGGCCGCCTTCCGCCAGGTAATTACTAGGGAAATAGAAGCCGTGTATGAAGGGCTTGCAGGCTCCAGGGCGGATACTTTTTACCAGCTTTCCTACTTCCGCAGGCCAAAGGAAAAGGTGGCTTATTATATGGGGCAGACCTTTGCCCAAATTAGCGGTAGGGAAGAGGAAAAGGCGGTAGCAAAGCTTGGGGAAACCATGTTTTTAAAAATGTACGAAAAATGCCAGGCAATATGCAGCCAGGTTCCCTACACCTGCCTGTAATTGGCCCAGACCTAAAAAATGTAAAATGCCCCCGGCGTAGGCCGGAGGGCATTTTTTGTACTAAGCTTGTTTTTTCAAATAGCGGGTGAGCCAAATATCCGCAATGTGGATTGCCTCATACAGGCTGTTTTTTTCTGTTTTGTTGGCAATGCGGTCCCGCAGGTTCATGGTTTCGTCGGTACAAAGGATTTGCACCGCAACCCGGTCGGCCGTTTCCAAGCCGTTTACATTTTTTTTGCTTTTAATTTGAAGATGGGCCACATACCGGTCGGACATATCGCCGTAGTAGAGGGTATCGCCGCTGCGCACCAGGGGTTTTCCTTTGTAAAGTAAAAAGTTGCTTTTTGTTTCTGCCATAATACGCTCCATTCTGCCGCTGCGCACGGCCGGTTTTATCTATTCCGCTGCCGGCGCAGGCCACAAATATGCAGGGAACAGGAAATTGCTTTGAAAGCCATGCCTGGCAAAGCAGGCGGGCAACACATCAAAATATACCTACAGTATATCATAAAAAGCCCCTTACGTAAAGGCGGAAGTTGTAAACGCACTTTTAACGCTTGCCGGCCGCTTAAAAAACAATGTTATCCAACTGGCTCAGCATGGTTTGGCTGGAACAATCGGAAGGGAACTGGTAGTCCGCCAAACAAAGGTCTGTAATTTTGGCGCTGTCCGGGGCGCAGCTGCGTTTAAACTGACCGGAGAAGAACCGGGAAATAAAAATTTTTAGCTTATCCTTAATATAAACTGGGGCAAACACGCCGGAAAAAGCAAGGCAGGCGTAGTAAAACAGCTTTTGGGGGCGGAGGTTGTACTTTAGCAAATAGTAAAGGAAAAAGTCGTGAAGGTCATAGCTGCCCAAAATATCCTCGGTTTTTTGGGCAATTTTTCCGCTTTCATCGGGGGGGAGCAGCTCAGGGCTAACAGGGGTATCCACAATATCCCGCAGTATAGAGCCAATATTTGGTTCATAGCTGTGGGAAAGGTGAGTAACCATGCGGCGAACCACCGTTTTGGGAATACAAATATTTACATTATAACTGGCCATATGGTCCCCGTTAAAGGTACACCAGCCCAAAGCCGCCTCCGACATATCCCCGGTGCCAACCACAAGGCCGCGGCAGCTGTTGGCAATATCCATTAAAATTTGGGTGCGTTCCCTTGCCTGGGCGTTTTCATAGGTTACATCCTTTACAGAAGGGTCGTGGCCAATATCCTCAAAATGCTGCAATACGGAGGACTTAATGGAAATATCCCGGTTTTGCCCGCCTAGGGCAGAAATTAGGCTGAGGGCGTTAAAATAGGTGCGGTCACTGGTGCCAAAGCCGGGCATAGTAATGCCCACCAGGTTTTGGGGGGGCAGCTCCAAATGCTCCAGCGCCTTTTGGCATACCAGTAAGGCCAAGGTAGAATCCAGCCCGCCGGACACCCCTACCACTAATTTGTTTAACCCCGTGTTGGACATACGGGCGGCCAGGCTTTTTACCTGTAAATCAAAGATACGCCCCAGCTTTTGGGGATGATTGGGTAAAAAGGGCGAAGGGGAAACGGCGCGCAGCAGCTTGCGTTTTTCGTTGGAAACTTCAATGGCAAAATCGGGCCGGCGTGTTAATTGGTATATTTGTTGGCTGCGGATAATATCGGTATCCAAGTCACAGGAAAGGAAAAAGCTTTCGCTGTCCCCGTCCTTGGTGCCCAGCAGCTGGCCGCATTCATAAATTTCACAAAACCCTTTGTAGGTATTGGGACAGGAGGTGTCCCCAACACCGCCATTGCACAATACCAGGCCAATGCCAAAGGCGTCCGAAAGGGCCTTGGCGTAGGAGGCAGCCCGGGGCAGGTATTCGGCGGTAACTGGTTCGTAACTGGGGCACAGCACAGCCTGGCAGCCGTTGGCAGCAATAGCCGGCAGAAGCCGGGGAAGCTGCACCGGGTCCCCGGGGAGGATGGAAAAGGTAAGGTCGTTGCAGCGGAACACCGTGTTGGGGGGGAGCAACTCGTCAAAGCCAGGTATGGGTTCCTCCCCTTCCGGCAGGTAGCCTAAAACACAGCCCTGGTGCATTACGGCGCAAACCCGGCACAGCCGGCCGTGAAAGTCTTTTACCAGCCCTGCAATAATATAACAGTCCATTTTTTGGGAGATGGCGCACAGCTCGTCCAAATATTTTTCGCACTGCTCCGCCATGCAGGGGTTTTTCAGCAGGCTCCCGGTGCTGGGAGGGCACAAGGCCATGGAAGGGAATAGAATAATGTCGCTGCCTTCTTCCTGCAGCTGGGAGAGTAAATCTGCCGCGTGTTCATAGCAGGAGCAGGGGTTGGCGGCGCTTACGCGGTTTACAGCGCAGGTAATGCGAAGAATAGAGTTCATAGGGGTTCCTCCTTTTATTTAGCATGCGGCCTTTTGTTTAGGCAGCAAGGGAACAGATCGGCATTGATATAGGTTACTAACAATAGTCTAATATACAAGAAAGAAAGTTTCAAGTAAAAAATGGCATCTTTCTTTGGGAAGTATGGATTACAGGGCTTTCCCCTTTCGGGGCGGTTTGCCCCAAAACCCCTGGGCCTTTTTCTTTTGGAGGCATTAGCAGTCTCCAAGCCTGTGCTGCTGGGCCTCCGCGGCCCAGACCCCGCCCCTTTTCTTTCAACAGCGAAAGAAAAGGGGGAAAAGAAGCGCCGCCAGGGCTCCGCCCCTGAACCCCTTCCGCCCAGCCTGTTACACAAAAGGCTGGGCGGCGTCACATAGTGCCACTAACCAAGTACGGTTGGCCGCACTCAAAAAGCGTTTTTTATTTCCATGGGCCGCAGACAAGCTGCAAGGCCATGGAAAGTGGAACGCTTTTTTTCGTGAGGCCAATGCCGCCCAAAGGAGAGGGCGGCATTCCCGCTGGTGTGGACTTGTTTTCTTGCAGGCTCTGTACGTTAGAGCCGCAGGCTTGGTAATGCCGAGCGCAGGCGAGGCTACTAAGCGGGCAGTCTGCCCCCTCCTTT
>CAJTSZ010000125.1 GCA_910578755.1 uncultured Oscillospiraceae bacterium
TTTTGCAGGCGAAGCCAAAAAACTTGTAAGGGGCGCTTACAAAGCTTTTATTTTGCACAAGTGCTTTGCGCCCCAATTTCGCTTTGCTCAACTATTTTTATTGCTCCACAATAAAAAGTTGATGTGCAGGCAGATTCGGGCTGTCTGCCCTCCCTGCCCAATGCACAAAAAAATAATTTCGCTTTGCTCAACTATTTTTTATAAAGGAGAATAGGTAATGATTGTAAAATGGGAACCGGGCTGGTACGAATTAGACCAAACCGTTGTGGTTGGGGATATTGATTTATTTTATTTAACAGATGACAACCGTTATTTTTCCAATGGCCTGTTGTCGTCTGAAAAGTATAGCTGTGAAGTTAAGGCAGAACCACCCTGAATTGGGGGAAATTAGGGGCGGGTTAGATTATTCCATATACCTGGCCAATGAGGCTGTAATTATTGTAAACGCCGAAGAAAACCCAGGTGAAATTTTTGGTTCCCAATATACGGTAAGCCAGTGGTGTTTTGATGTGCAAATCAATATTATTGAAAAAACTGGGCTGACTGCGTTGGAAAGTTCAAAGATATAAAAAGCTATTGGGGGAGCAATAAGCTAAAAAGGACAAGGCAAATGTAATGGTTTGCCTTGTCCTTAATTTTTTATAAATTTTAAAAAAGGGCAGAGCCAGCCGAAGCCATGCTCTACCCTTTTTTGCTTTTGCTTATACAAGAATATCCAGTTGATGGCCGCTGGGTGGCGGAGCCACCTGCTGCAGGTCTTCAACCAAGGAAGCTACCTGTGTTTCCTGCAAGTCCATAACCTTCTTCATTACTGAAATATTTACAGCCTGCATCAGCTGCGACTGGTTCATTGCAATACTCATTGCGCCTGCTGCTGTAACATCCATACGAACCATCCTTTCTTTACGCAATAGCAATTTATGTAAGCTGCTTGCCGCAGTTTACAGGTTAATACTTGTCACCGCTGTAGGCGCTGTCATAAGCGTCAAAGCTGTCCGCTGTTGTTTGGTAGGAAAGGTGAGCCCCCAGTGGGATATCGCCGCTATCCTCCAAAGTAAACTGGCCCACCAGCTGTTTGAGCATATTGGCTTGGCCGGAAAGCTCTTCGCTGGCTGCGGCAGATTCTTCCGCGGTAGCAGAGTTTGTTTGAACTACGCTGGAAATTTGATCCACACCCTGGGTTACCTGAATAACGGCGTCGGCCTGCTGCTGGGAAGCAGAAGCAATGCGGTCAATGGTTTCCACAATGTCGTGGGCGCCGGAAACAACCTCGCCAAGGGTACGGGCCGTTGCGTCGGCAATACGGGTACCGTTTTCAACAGCTTTTACAGAACCTTCAATTAAAGCAGAAGTATCTTTGGAAGCATCGGCAGATTTGCTTGCCAGGTTACGTACTTCGTTAGCAACAACGGCAAAGCCTTTACCTGCTGCGCCTGCACGGGCAGCTTCTACTGCTGCGTTAAGGGCAAGGATGTTTGTTTGGAAAGCAATATCTTCAATGGTTTTAATAATTTTAGCAATTTCCTGGGATTTTTGATGAATTTCGGCCATAGCAACGGTCATTTCTTCCATTTGTTCGTTGCTGCGCTGAATTTCTTCGCCCACTTTGTTGGCCTGTTTGCTGGCCTGCTGAGCGTCTTCTGCGTTATGGTTAATCTGTTCAGAAATTTCGGCAATGGTAGCGGCAAGCTCTTCAACAGAGGAAGCCTGCTCGGTAGCGCCCTGGCTTAATGCCTGTGCACCGGAAGAAACTTGGTCGGAACCGGAGGAAACCTGCTCGGCGGACTGGTGAATTTGTGTAAGCACGCCGCTGAGTTTGGATTTAATACCCCGCAGGGATTCCAAAATAGAACTAAGGTTGCCTACATAAAGGCTTGGATCTCTGCTTTTTACGCTGAAGTCACCGCTAGCCATACGGCCCAACAGATCGCATTCATCCTCAATTACACCACTGAGGATACGCTGGCTTTCACGCAATGCGTTACACATATCGCCCAATTCGTTTGTGCTTTCAAAGTCAACCGGAACATTCAAATTACCTTCACTGAAACCAACCAGTGCATTGTGAACCTGCATAGTAGGCGCTACAATGCTGCGGACAATTCTGATAGAAAGGGCCATTAAAATGATAATGGTAATTGTCATTGCGGCAACTGCAATAAAGATAGTAATATATACTGCTCTTACTTGCTGTTCTATTGCAATAGCCTCAGCCGCCTCCAGCTGGGTGTCAATTTCCTGTGCAACGTTGGCCATAGCGTTCAGCCGCGGGGTACATTCTTCCCTGATCATACGGGCTGCTTCTGTAGCACGGCCATCTGTAATAGCAGCAACAATTTGCGGCAAATACTCGCCCCATTCGCTTGCCGCCTTAATATATTCATTCAGCTTGTCTGTATTTTCCAAAGGATAAATAGAGCGAAGTTCCCGAATGGAAGCATCCAAATCGGCAAGCATTTCATCTATACGCGCCTGCAACTGGGCATTGGAGGTTTTATCTACAGTTAAAGCCATATCGCGGACGGAACGGGCGGCAATATTAGCATCTAAGCGGCAGTTAGTGATTAGCTTGTTAGCCGCAACATAGCTATCAAGAATATGCTGATAGGCTGCACTTTGGGTGTTCATCAAAAATAGGGCAATGACAATCATCACTGTTGAGAGCAAAATGGAAATACCAAAACCCATAAGCAAGCTTGTTTTGACCTTCATGTTTTTGAGCATAAGATTAGCTCCTCTCATTTGTATTTTTATAGCCTGATTTAGAACTTTTCAGCGGCAGCTTTAAATAGGCCTCCGGAACTGCAGTACCGCGCAAGGGAACAAACTATGCCCGCGCCGAAAGCCCGGAAACTGGCGAATCTGCGTATTGTTCAGCTCCCTCCTCTCCGCAGCTCTGTAACACATGTCAGACCTGCAGCCAACCGCTTCGCATAACTCACTATTTTTACTTTTCGGCAGACTTTCGTAAAAGCCAAGTGTTTTGGAGTTTTTTTTGCGATTTTTTTAATTTTTTTTTTAAAATTCCTATTTTCTTTTACGGTTTTGTGATTTTTTTCCGTGTTTTCTTTTTATTTTTGGTTAGTCCTTCCTGCCCGCTGTCCAAAATTTACTGTATGTATTATATTATGTTTTTATTCTCTTTTTTTACACTTCACAGGCTATGTACTCCTACCTGTTCTATATTTACTATTTGTATTATTTTTTATATACCATAAGTGGCTGATGGAGGCCACACCGCACCTTGGCCCCCCAACGGTAAAAAGTATAGAACAAAAAGGCAATGCCCGCCCCCAAGTAAGGGGCAGGCATTTTTTGTAATTGTAACAGGGGGCCTTATTCCACAGGCGCTGGGGCCGTTTCCCCCGCCCCCTCCAAGGGTTCTATGGGCTCCACGTTAATTTCCGTATTGGTTGCTACCTCGTGGGGGTCCACCTGCTCCTCTTCCTGCTCCTCCTCCCAAAGGCTGTCGTGCTCTTTGGTTTTTTTCTCCTGCGCTGCCCGGAGGAAGGCCATATTTTTTGCAGCCATGTATAAATCCTTGTTAAAGTCCATCAGCTTTTTTTCGTCGGAGGCAGGTACCTTTTCCCCCTGGGAAATGCGGCGGGCTACTTCCAGGCATTTCAGCATATCTTCCATGCCCTCTGCCATGGCTTCCGCCTCCTGCTGGCCGGCGATGGCGTTATGGATTAAGGTTTCCTGGGCAATTACCTCTTCCCTTTTTTGGAAAGCGTCCTCTAACTTTGCGTCTAAAACTTCCAGCCTTTTGGTAAGTTCTACACGGTCGTAGCGGCCGCCGTCCATGCCTTGCTTTTCCGCTTCTTTCAGCTGTTTGGTAAGCTCCTGGCGCTGGGCGCGGATTTCTTCCATATAATTGGTGTACATGGAACGTGCCTCGCTAATGGTAACCCTCATGGTACCTCCTCCTTTTCTATGGTTTTGCGTGTTTTTTTGTGTTTATATATACCGGAGGTTCCCGGTTTATTTTCCATTTTATTAAAAACGGGGGGAAGTAAGCCTTCCCCCCGAATATATTTTGTTTCCGTTAAATATAGGGCCCGATGGAAACGAGTTTTTAATTGAACTACGCTGGTAATGGATTACTGGAGCAGCTGGAGCACGCTCTGTGGCTGCTGGTTAGCCTGGGCAAGCATTGCCTGGGCTGCCTGTGTGAGAACGTTCATCTTGGTGTATTCCATCATCTGTTTTGCCATATCGGTGTCACGGATACGGCTGTTAGCGCTGGTCATATTTTCAGCAGCAACATCCAGGTTGTTGATGGTGTGTTCCAGACGGTTCTGCAAAGCACCCAATCTTGCGCGTACAGTGGAAACTGTGTTGATAGCGCCGCCGCCTTCTGCGTTTCTCAGCATAGCCAAAGCTGCGGAACCGCCCTCACGGGTGGAAATATCAACGCCGTCAATGCCAAGGCTTGCAGCGTCCATGTTCTGGATGCTAACGGTCATTTCGTTGTAGTCTTCAGCAGTATCGCCGATTTGGAGAACCAAACCGTTGCCTGTGCTACCAGCAGTACCTTCAAATGTGATTTTCTTGGCAGTATCATCTGCTGTAGCTTTAACGCCTGTTTTCTGCTGAATCAAAGCAGCCATGTTGGTAAAATCGCCTGTACCAATAGTTGTAGCCTTCTGAATGACAACGTTAACGTCTTTATCAAAGGTATCAGCAGCGGCAGCATCTTTCGCAAAAGCAAATTTCTGACCGTTAATGGTGAAAACTTCACCTTCAGCATAGTTAGTAAGATTAAATTCCTGAGAAGCATTCGTACCAGCAGCATCTGCGGGGACAGCACTTTGCTTTATGGTTGTCCCATTATCAATGCTATAGGTAATACCCTTAGCAGCTGTGTCAGCACCTGGGGTTACTGCTTCAAATTTAAGTTTCTTGTTCGTTGTATCTGCTGTAACCTTAAAGGTATCGCCAACCTTTTTGCCTAACTCTTTAGCAAAAATTTCTGCCTGTTGAACATCTGTTAATTTATAGTCGTTTGTACCAGAGGTTACAGTACCAAAGTCATACTTTGTACCGTCTGCAGCAATCAATTTGCCTGTTTTAAGATCTGCAGTAAGGCTAACATCCACAGATTTTTCGTTGCCCTTTGCATCAGTGTAGCTGAAAGACATGGACACTTTGTCGCCATCTTTCAATGCAGCAGTACCTGTGGCAAATCCAGTTCCTGATGTGAAAGTGCCTGCTGTTGCAGCGTTTTCCTTTACAGTTGCACCACTTTCCAAAGCGTCAATAGTAACGGAACCTGCGCCGCCTACATTGCCAGTCAGGTCGCCGTTGAGCAGGAAAGTACCGTTGAAGT
>CAJTSZ010000126.1 GCA_910578755.1 uncultured Oscillospiraceae bacterium
GAAATGGGGGAAAGAAAGTCGCCGAGGGTTCCACCCTACGGGTACCCCTTATTTGCCTCTGCCTCTCAAGGAAAGGCGGCTGGTGGTGCTTGGGGAGTGTTTTATTTTAAAAAGGTTGTAGACAAGCTACATAACCATGTTACAAGGAACACTCCCCTGCACAACACCAGTTTTGCCCAAAGGAGGGGGCAAAATGTCCGCTTAGCAGCCTCGCCTGCGCTCGGCATTACTGAACTTTTGGGCTCTAACGGTTAGAACTTTTACAACATTGAAATATAATAACCGTTTCGTGGTTATTATACCATACAGACGCTTTTTTGTCAGTGTTCGCTCTATTTCCTTTAGTTAAACACTTTTTACTACATTTTTCCACCTAATAAAATGCGGAAAAAAGGGTCTTGCACAGGGCAGCAATGTCCTCCTGCCAGCAAATATTTCTGAGATAAGCCAGGTTATACTTCATTTTAAGGGGCAAAATTTCCCGCAAATACTGTTCTTCTATGTTTTCTGAAACCAAAAGTTCTCCCTCGTTGCGGAACAATACACTGGCCTGCGAGGTAAGGCCAGCAGGGACAAGCAAGGTTGCCTTCATTTCATCGGTATAATGGGCAACAAATTCAGGGATTTCCGGCCTTGGGCCAACAAAGCTCATATCCCCCACAGCAATATTCCAAAGCTGGGGAATTTCATCCAACCGGTATTTGCGCAAAAAGGCCCCTGCCTTTGTAATGCGCGCATCCTGCCCAGCGGTAAGCTTTGTGCCTGGCCCTTGGTTCATAGTGCGGAACTTACAAATAAAAAACTCCCGCCCATACTGTGTCACTCTTTTTTGCCAAAATAAGGCGGGCCCTGGGGAATCTGCCTTAACATACAGCGCCAAAACAACCATCAGTGGGAAAAGCAGGAGGAAAAGCAGGGCCGCCGCTATTTTATCGAACCATTGTTTTTGGCGCAGGTAGCCTTGCTTTTTAGTTAACTGGCAATGATAAAGCAAAACCTTATGGTTCTGCATGGTTTGGGGTAGCTGGTAAAAGGGCAGCAGCTTCAATGGGTTCGCCTTCCTGTCTGTAAAAGTAATTTGCAGCAGCGCCTTGCAGCCTACAGTTTACTAATAGCGCTTAAAAATTCCTGGGAAATAGCCTGGTAGCTGTGGCAGCGGCGGCAGTATTCCTCCCCTCTTTTCCCTATAGCATCCCGTTGGCTTTGGGACATACCACAAAATTGGAGTAGCCCCTTGGCCACCACCTGCGGGTTCCCCGGCGGTACCATAATGCCGCAGTGTGCCTTGGCAACCGGGTTATTCTTTGCCCCTGTAGAAAATAAAATGGGCCGCGCCGCCAACATATAGTCAAACAGCTTGTTCATTGCCACACCATAGCGGTAAAGGGGCGAGGGAGAAGTGCCAATATACAAACAATCGGCCTGGCGGAGCAAACACTGCACATTGTTTTTGGGAACACTGGGGAAAAAATGCACATTGCTGATGTGGTGTTTGGCGGCCATTGCTTTCAGCCTTTCTTTTTCCATGCCGTCACCCACCAGCACCACCTCAATGGAACCCTTTAAGGATGCCGCACCCAAAATTAGGGGTTCCAAGTAATTTCCCTGGGCAAAACCGCCCAGGTACATAGCCACAAAGCGGCCTTGGGCCTTGCATTTTGCTATAAATTGGGCGCAGGGGCTGTTGGTACCTGGTGCAGTTGGGGATATTTCCACTCCGTTAGGGATATGCTGATACCTTGTTGGGTGTAGCTTCTGCTCCGCCAAATACCGGTCCCCCTGCTCTATAACGGAAGCAACCAAATCTGCCCGCTTTACCCCAACATGCTGGGCCTTGTTTACTGCCCATATAATTGGAGAATATTTGCTGAAATGGTGCAGTTCCGTGAGGGAAAGAGGCCATAAATCGTGAATTTCATAAACTAATTTTGCGCCCAGCCTGTCTGCAATTTTGGCTGCGGGAAAAAGGTCAAAGGGATAAGTGGAAGAAGCAACCACCACCTTTGGAGCATATTGCCTTGCCAAGCGCCCCCCATATTGGTACAATCCCTTTAGAAAATAGAAAATATTACTGGCGCGGCCAAGGTTGTTTTGTACATAAGCTGGCGTTTTTATGAAAACATAGGTTACTCCCTCCCGCCGTTCTTCCCAAATTTTCCCCTTCCCCTTTGGGTTATTTTGCCGCAGGTGGCTGTAGGATGCACAGACAATAACCGCTTTATGCCCCTGCTTTTCCCAGTACTTTGCCAAATAATATGGCCTGTACTCCATTCCCATATTAGGGGAACCGGCGTAATGGTCAATTATCATAATTGTCATAAGGCCCCGCCTTTCCAAAGTTCTTGGTACTGGCAAAGCAGCCGTTTTTCCGGGAACAAAAACCGTTCCTTCACCCGCTTTTGCCCAGCTAAGCCCATTTGTTTCCCTTCTTGGGGATGGGCAAGCAAATATTCCAAAGCGGCTTTTATTTTTGCTGTATCTTCCGGCGGAACAAAAATTCCGTTTTCTTTCCCCACTATTTCCCGCCAAAGCAAAAAGTCCGAAAGGATGACTGGGGTAGCCGCCAGCAAATATTCAAATAGTTTAATGGGATAGGACTGTATATAGCTTGGTGTTGGCTTTAAAAGCAGCAGCCCTGCCCTGCTGCCCCCAATAAGCTGGACGGTTTCTGCCCTGTTTAAAACGCCTTTATACTGTACTTTCTCTTCTTTGTCCAGCTGTTTTATTTTTTGTGCCAGGGAGGGAAACTCCAACGCCCCAGCCAGGGAAAGGCGAACCGGCACATTCTGCACCGACTGCACCATAGCGGTAAGGCCTCTGTTTTCTGTAATAGCGCCTACATAGCACACCTGGCATGGACGCTTTTCGTAGGGTGTTAACAAATCAGGCGGAAATTCCTCCAACTGGGGGAAATTTTCTATAGGCACCCCGTTTTTATACCTTTTGGCAATGGAGGAGGTAGCGGCAAACACCTTGTCCAACCGGCTACCAGCCCTGTTCTCCATCCATTCCACCGCTTTAGAAGCTGTTTTGCGTACCATGAAGTTCCAATAGGGTTTGGCCAGCAGCTGCCGCGGCGTATCCTCGTGGGCGTCGTACACCACTGTTTTCCCCCTGTCCTTTAGCCAAAAGGCAGCGGGCAGCAGTTCCGGGTCGTGGATATGGTAAATTTGGCAATTCAGCTCCATAGCTTTTTGCGCCATCAGCTGCCATGCCTGAGCAATGCGCTTTACCCGGGAGGGCGGCAGGGCAATTCTGCAAAAATGCACACCGCTTTCATCATTCCCCTGGTAATCCTGACAGAGCACGGTAACGTCATACCCTGCTTTTTTTAACGCCTTTGCTTCCTTGTGGTAAATACGAATATCGTCATGCTTATGCACCGAGGTTATCATGCAAATACGGGGCAACGCCATTTTCCCACATCCTTCCTATTTTCTGATTACGCGGGCCTTTTCTTCCCCACAAAGCAGCAAACAAAACAGCCAAAACATCTTGTCGTATAAAAAGCCGTACCGGTTGGAAATGGTATTGTTCAGCAGTATGGTTAAAAAACAGGCCCAGTAAAGCTGTCCCCAATAGGGTTCCCTTTTTAAAAGGAAAAACAGCTTGGCGCCAATGCACAGCCACAATGCCGCCGCTAGGAACAGCTTAACAATGCCCCCGTTTAATAAATCTGCCAGCCAAAAGCTGTGGGCCGAAAGAACTGCCTGCATTTCCTGGGGATACGCCTCCATCAATTCTAAGGATTTGCTGCAACGCAAAAAATAATTGTCGTAGCAAAAACCCCTGCCAATAAGCCACTCCTGCCCTGTAAATGTGTTCAACTCCCGGATTACTGTTTGCCAAATCAGCTTCCGTTTTGATGTTTGGCCTGCCTGTGCCATAGTGGAATACCGTTCTTGGGGAAGCGCTTCCCCCTGTGCAAACCCCTGGGCTTGGGGCAATGCCTGTAATTTTGCCTCGTTTTGCTTTAAGTATTCCCCATAAAGCAGGCCAAGGCAAAAAACAACTGCCGCAGCAACAGTCAAAACCGCCGCCGCCTTCCACCAGGGACAGGTTGCCTCCTTCCTTTTTGTGGTAAGCCATATAAAATCCCCCGCCAGCACCAACGCCACTGGAAACAGCAAAACAAAGTACCTCCGGGAGCCACTGAGAATTAAAACAGGCAGTTCTGCCGCCGCCAAAAGGGATATTTTCCAAAGCATACTGGAGCAGCTGCCCTGGCCCGTGGTAATAAGGAAAAACAAAATAATAAAGGAAAAAAACAACACCGATGCAAACATATTGTAATCTGCCCGCAGGGAAAGTCGCCTGGTATAATACAATGGAAACAAATGCAGCACAGTATAATTCAGTAATGTAAGCAGGGCAACTGCAACCCCGGCACTGCCTGCTGCGGCCAGCACCTTGCGAACCCACCCACGGTCCCAGGTCACAAGGAAAAAACTGGCGGCTATAGCGGCCATCATAATAACCACCTTATACTTGGCCATAAAATGTTCCCTTGCCGGGGAATAAAACAATGTAAATAAATCCCACAAAATATACATTGCCAAAAGAATAAAAAAGCAGTAGTTGCCTTTCCATTTTTCTTTCAGGTTTATGGGAGGTTTCCCCAACAGCAAAAGAAAGGAGATTCCATAGCAGGCCAAAGCTGCCTCCTGCAAATAAAAAAAGTTTCCTGTTGCCAGCTTTACCATAAACAGAAAAAGGGTAGCCAGCAACGAAGCTTTAAAAAAAGGCAGAATATTTTTTTCTTTTACCTGCATTTTGTTTCCCCCTTGGTTTCGCCGCTTTTGTTTTCCTTTGGTTTTCCCTTTACCGCCCAAAAACAGCAAATGCCCGCAAAAAATACATACGCTCCTGCCAACACCAAGGCGCCCTGGGTTAAAAAGCTTTCAAACGCTATTTTGGAGCTTACTCCCTGGTAAAATGCAGCAGCCGCAAAAAGAAGGGTTCCCACCTGCCAGGCCATCATTGCCTTTTGCTTACCCATTACTACTGCTGTAAACAGCAGCGGCGCACAGGCAAAGCGGATCACATACAAAGGCAGCAGCCTGCGGCTGTAACCAATACAGCCCAGCCATTTTGGCCCCAAAAACAGGGAGACAGCCCAAGGTAGGCAAAGGGACAGCCCCCCAAAGCCTATAACGGAAAGCACAGCCAAAGCGGCCCATACTCTGGGGAAACTGTTTATTTTCCCTGTATTCTTGTATTCTTCCGCCGCCTGCTTAAAAAATACCTGGCCCACCGCGTTGGAAATAAGGGATAACGGCAGGGAAAGCACCCTGTCCACCATGGCGTAGCCCCCCAGCT
>CAJTSZ010000127.1 GCA_910578755.1 uncultured Oscillospiraceae bacterium
GTGGGGCTGGCGGTTGCCCGCACTAAAAAAGCGTATTTATTTCCATGGGCCGCAAGCAAGCTGCAAGGCCATGGAAAGTGGAACGCTTTTTTCGTGAGGCCAATGCTGCCCAAAGGAGGGGGCGGCATTCCCGCTGTGCTGGCTTTTGGGCTGTGGCCTCTAACGGTTAAAGCCCGGAAATTCAGTAACGCCGAGCGTAGGCGAGGCTACTAAGCGGGCAGCCCCCCTTTCCTTTTGGGGGGGCCAACCGTTATGCAGTACAGCGAACTTATAATACGGCCACGTTCCCATGGTAAAACATGGGAACGGCCTATTATAATGGAACGCTGTACAAATACCGGTTGCCGCCTTTCCTTGAGTGGCACTGTTAAATAAGCAGGGGCTTGGGGGCGGCAGCCACCAATGACTTTCTTTCCCCCATTTCTTTCTTCACAGAAAGAAATGGGGCCCCGGCCGGGCAGGCCATAACACCGTCAGCAGTCCCGGGGGACAACCCCCACCGCTTTGCGGGCCCTGCCGCCGGAAAGCTGGCCCTCCAGGCTGTCAACTTCCTTTTCCAGCCTGGTTATGGTGTTTTCCAGGGCGGGGAGGTCCAGCCTGGTCAAGTTCCGCGTGCCAATGGCGTAGGACTTCACGCCGCCGCCCAGCAGGGCCAGGTAGGCCTCCCGGGCCGCCTTTAACGCCCTGCGCCGGTAGGCCAGCCGTTCCCTGATGATTTCCTGTGTTCCCATTATTTTTACTCCCCCCTGTTACCAATCGTCCAAAATGGCTTTGCTTCTGCTTATTTTTGCCCGCTGCCGGGGCTGCTCCGGGGCGGGCTGGTTGTGCAGCTCCCGTTCCTTTTGGTCCATGTCCGGGTCGTAGCTGCGGAAAGCGGCCATGGCGTAGTTGCGGCAGTCCAAGGCTTCGTTGCGCTGGTGGCCGGGCAGCTTTACCCAGGCCCAAGCCGTGCGGCCCTTTTCTGTTTTCTGCACTAACTTTTCCGAAAGCAGGCCGCTGAAGTAGCTGGCGTCGTAGCCCTGCTGTTCCCCCAGGGGGAAATGGCAGTATTTGGGCCCCGGCTCCTGCACCTTAAGGCTTGTCATAATGGCGGCCTTGCCGGCATCCACCCCCAAGGAGTAGAGCCACGCCTGGCCCACTGCCCTGCCGCCCAGCACAATTTTTACCTTGCTTGCCGGCGCTGTGTAGGGTATTCCGTCGCCGCCCCGGCCCTTAATGGGAAACACCATTTTGTGGTGCCTTTCCCGGCAGCGGCGGTATACTTCCTGGGCGTAGTGGCCGCCGCTGTCCACAAAGGTGCGTGCAATGGCAAGGCCCTTTTCCCGGTTTTTAAACCAGTAGGTTTTATCAATTACATTGTCCAGCCGCTGCCAAACCTCATCGGTATCGGGCCGGCCGGGAATGATACCCTTTTTAATGCCCCAAGTTTCACCGTACTTGCCATGGCCCACCACCTCGTACTCCAGGCGGTCGTCCTGGGTATCCACGCCGCAGGTAAGCACCAGCACGCCCTGGGGCAAGTCCACAGCGGTGCCGTCCTGGTTGGCGCCGTAATCCTCCCGGCGGTAAAGCAGGTTGCCCTCATCGGGGGCGTCGCCCCGGTCCTCCCACAGTTCCCCCAGCTGGGTGTTGAACACCGTTTTCAGCTCCTCCGGGTCCCCCTTTGCGGCAAGGAAGCTGTAAACCACCTTTTCCCAGGGCTGCCAGGGGGAAGAAAAGGCGTTGAGCCAAAAGGAACGGTGCCCCCGCCCCAAGGCCATAGGGTTTTGGGCAATCCACTTTGCCGGCTGGGCCCGCATGGTTTCCTCGGTGGAAACGCACCCGCAGGAGGGGCAGGCCCAATGGATGGACTGTATGATATATTCCTTTTTCCTGCCCGCCTTGACGGTTTCATAGTTAAAGTGGATATTGTCAAAAACAATGTTGTGCCACGCCCCGCAGTGGGGGCACTGGCTGCACCACCGTTCCTGGGTGCCCTTTAAAAAGGATTTTTCTATGGCGCTGGCCCCCTTAACGGTGGGGGTGGAAACATCCACCATTTTGGAATTATAAAAGGTGGTGGTGCGGGCCTCCGCCAGCTTCCAGGGGTCGCCCTCGGTGCCGGCGGAAAGGGCCCAGCGGTCCCTTTCGTCCCCTAAAACGTACCGGGCCGGCGTGGAGGCCAGGGCGGAAGGGCTGTTGGAGCCCACCATGGTGAGCATACCGCCGGGGAATGCTTTTTGCAGAATGGTGTTGCCGCTGTCCCGGCTTTTCACATCCGCTACCTTGGCCCGCAGCCGGGGGCTGTCCCGAAACATGGGGGCAACGCGCAGGCGGGAGAACTTTTTGGCGTCGTCAAGGCCGGGCTGGATATACAGGATGGAGCCGGGGTCCTGGTCGATAATATAGCCGATAATATTCAGCTCCAGCTCCGACTTGCCCACTTGGGAGGAGGCCACCACAGTGATTTTGGAAACGCCGGGTTCTGTAAAGGCGTCCATAATTTCCACCAGGTAGGGGGTGCGCCGGTTGTTCCAGGGGCCGGCCTCGGCAGAGCTTTCCCGGGAAAGGACGCGGTACCTTTCCGCCCACTGGGAAACCGTTAAATCCTCCGGGGGCTTAAAGTTCCCAAACGCCTGGGAAAAGGTGCGGTCCACCGGGCGGATTTTACTGGTTTTCTTTTTCGTGCTGCTGCTCATTCCAGCCCCGCCGTTCCCTTACCCGTTTTTTATATTCCGCCGGGTCATACTTGTATTGTGCCATGGCGTTTAAAATGCCGTAAACCTCTTTTTTTACCACCTCCGAAGCCTCCGGCGCCGTTTTGGCGTTGGCCAAATCCACCGCCATACGCCCGGGCAAAGCCATAAGCATGGAGCGCAGGTAAAGGGCGCTGTCTGTAACAATGGCCTCCACATCCTGGGCCCGGTGCATTTCCCCCCGCAGTTCCGCCAGTTCCAGCTCCGCCGCCTCGGCCTTGGCCTCCTTAATGCGCACCTCGGCGGAAAGCTTTTCCGTTTCCAGGTTGGCGTCGGTTTGTTTTTTCTCCCGGCCGTTGGCCTTTTCTGAAAGAAAGGCAATATACTGTGTTACGGTTTTTTCCCAGGGGTAACGCCGCCCCTTTGGGGTTTCCTCGGTTTCGATAACGCCGTCGGCCGTCAGCTGCTGCACCCGCTTTGCGCTGACGCCAAAAACCTTTGCCACCTGCGCCGAGGTCCTGTATTCTATTTTGGTTTCTACTGCTTTCACTGCTCTCCCTCCTACCGAAACGGCCCGAAAAAATTTTCCCAAAACTGGCGCTGGTTTGGGCTCGCCAGCACCACAGGGCAATTTTTGGCCCGGAAGTACCTACAGGCAATGGCGCCCCGCCTTGCCTGTCACTTACCCATATATCTGCCCATGTTGTGTGTCAGCCGCTTTGTCATTTCCTCGTTAATCTTTGCATTGATGCGCTCCGCAACCTTGGGGTTTGTTATCATTTGGGGCATGGACAATGTTGCGGGCTTTTCCCATGCGCCTTTTGCCCCTCGCGTAACCTGCCTTACCCGCCGCAAGGGAATAAACTGCACCTTGTCTTTGGACTTTGCCCCGGTAGGCATAAGCATAATTGGCGACCTTGGGCTGTTCTGCGTGCCCTGTTTTACTAAGTTCCGTCCAATATTCTTTTGCTGCTTTTTGGTCAGCTTTTTTACCTTTCCCAGGGTTTTCTTTTGCCCTTTCAAAATTTCAACCTTCAAGGTGTAGGAGGGCTTTGGTACTTTTGGCGTCATGCCAAAGCGGGCAGGGGTTAGTGGGCAGCCTTTGTAGATTAGGGCGGCGCTTCCCATAGTTTTCCCCTTGAGGCGTACTTCTTCCGCCTTTACCTCGCCGGTTTTTCCCCGTTCTGGCGTGATTTCCGACTTTTTGATATTGTAGGTTTTCACCACCTCGGCAGATACCCACGCCGGGGCCCGGGAACGGAAGTCGCCTATGGTTGCCTTTTCCGCTTTTTCCGCACCCTTGGCCTTGCTTTTTATTTTTTTCATCAGGGCCTTTTCCGCCTTAAAGCCAACGCTTACCATGCTTGTGCCTCCTTTTGTTTCTCCCATTCCTCCGTTGCGCGGCTTTGGGCTGCGGCATGGTACTTGGCGTCCACCTCAAACCCCACAAACCGCCGCCCGCTGCGGATGCACGCCACTGCCGTGGTACCGCTGCCCATGCAGCTGTCCAGCACCAGGTCGCCGGAGTTGGTATAGGTGCGCACCAGGTACTCAAACAGGGCAGCAGGCTTTTGGGTGGGGTGCAACCCCCTTTCCACGGGGAACTCCAACAGGTTTACCGGATAATGGGTATACTCTGTAGTATAGCTGTTTCCCAACCCATTGCGGTACACCTCGGCTTTCCGCTTGGCGCCCTTGTGGCAAATAGGCTTTTCCAGCTTTACCAGCCCCTGGGGGTTGTAGGTTGGCTGGCTGCTGTAAAACACCGCTATATCCTCAATGCAGCGCATGGGCTGCTTTTTGCACAGGGCAAAGCCGGTGGGGCAGTTCTTTTTCCAGTACCAGCAGTAGCGGAACATGGGGCGGTTGCTTTGTATCAGCGCCGTGGTAAAGGGCTGCACACAAGTCAATACGATAGCGCCGCCGGGCTTTATTACCCGCTTGTAGCTTTGCCACAGCTGCCCTAATGGCAGCACCTTGTCCCAGGCGCAGTCGGTTACGCCGTAGGGCAGGTCTGTGAGTATCATGTCCACGGACTTATCCGGCAGCAGAGCAAGGCCGGCCAGGCAGTCCATATGCAGTATTTGGTTTTCGATTTTTGGGATTGTCATTTTAAAATTCCTTTCCCGGGGCTAAAACCGGCAAGCCCCGGGGTGCGACCCAAGGGTTTGCGTATATAGCAAAAGCGCAGAGGTTCCTCTGCGCTTTTGCTGTAAATTGTAAGGAGTGGTTTTGATGGGCTTAAAAAAGGCTGTTTTGGAGTGGTTGGCCTTTTCTTCCCATTTACACTATACCATGGGTCAATAGTGAATTACTATGGCCTGTTTTCCTTCCAGGGTATTGTGAGGGCAGTTAGGGCCCTGTTGTGCAGGCGCAGCACCCAGCGGTAGGTATAGTTCATTTCCACCGCTATTTTTTCCCAGGTCATCCCGTCTATGTAGCGGTACCGCAGCACCTGGGCGCTGTCGGCCAATGGCAGGCTGTCAATGGCCCTCTCTATTGCTTGGCGCCGTTCCACCATTTGGTCGATTTGGCGGTTCAGCGCCTCCTCCAGCTCCATGATTTTGC
>CAJTSZ010000128.1:0-2377 GCA_910578755.1 uncultured Oscillospiraceae bacterium
CATAGTCGGCCACCGAATGGATTGAGATGGGCTGGTAGTAGTAGGTTTTAATGTAGTAGACTGCCCGTTCAATATGGCGGGAACCAGGGCGGGAAACTGTTCGTTCCGGCGGGGCGGCGCCGGCTGTTTGGCAGAACTCCCCCAGTAGCAGCAGCACCAGACCGGCAACCTGAAGGGGGGCGGCGGCAGTATTCTCCTTAGCAAAGCCAATCATGGCGTTGAGGAGCTGAAGGGGGAGGGAACGGTCCCTGTGGCGGATAATGGGGAAACGGCGGGAGATTCCCCCAGGCTGAAGCAGCTCATCCAGCCCTTCTCCCGAAAAGGCAACCCACATATAGGCCCAGGGCGCCTCCACATCGGCCTGGTAGTGGGCAATTTGGTGGGGAAAGATGATAAAGCCTTCCCCGGCCTCTACCTGAAAGGTGGTTCCCTCCACTGTCAGTACACCACGGCTGGAAACAAGGAAAACATTACAGCAAGGGCTTTCCTTTGCTTAACCCTTGGGCTCCCCCAAAATCGAACACTTCCAGTTCACGCCAAATATTGTGCTTTCTATGCTGGTTTGGTATAATATGATGTCCCTTTTTCTGCAATATTATGGCTGTTTCGGGAGGTTTCATATATGCTCATAATTATTTCCCCCGCTAAAAATATGCGCGCTGTCCAAATGGACGGGCTGCCTTTAAGCCCGCCTGCTTTTGGGGAGGAGGCTCTTTTTCTTGCCCGGAAAATCCAGCAGTTAAGCCCCTGGCAGCTGGAATCCCTGATGAAAATAAACCCCAACCTGGCCCTAAAGGCCTTTGAGGATTTTGCCGCTTTCCCTTCCGGCGGCGCTGGTACCGCCGCCCTGCTGGCTTATTACGGCTTGCAGTACAAAAATATAGACCCTCTTTCCCTCACTTTGGAGGATTTTGCCTTTGCCAAAGAGCATCTGCGCATTTTAAGCGGCCTTTACGGCGTTTTGCGCCCCACAGACGCTGTGCTGCCATACCGGCTGGAAATGCAGTGTAAAACCCCTTTTCTTTCCCAAGAAAAAAACCTGTACCAGTTTTGGGGCAGCCGTTTGCACCAGCACCTGTTTCATAGCGGCCAGCCTGTTTTAAACCTGGCCAGTGCCGAATATGCAAAAGCGGTTTCCCCCTTCCTTTCCAGCCAAAACACCATGGTTACCTGTGATTTTATGGTACATAAGCTGGGAAAACTGCGGGTTTTAGCTACCTCTGCCAAAATGGCCCGGGGGCAAATGGTGCGGTGGATTATCCAAAACCGTATTACCTGTATAGAGCAGGTACAGGGTTTTTGCTGGGACGGGTACTGCTTTGTTCCCCGGCTTTCCACCCCATGCCGCTTTGTTTTTGTGCAGGAATAGGAAGGGCCTGTTTGCTGTCCTGCCCTTTGGGCATAAAAAACGCAGCCTTCAGGCTGCGCAATAAAACACTTTTAAATTACGGTGTATGCTGTCCTTTACTCTAAGTAGCCTGATTCTGCCATGGAAACAAAATCCTCGTTGGAAACAATAATGTGGTCTGCCAAAAGAATCCCCAAAGCTTCCAAGGATTTATGCAGCGTTCTGGTAACATAAATATCCTGGGGTGAGGGCAGGGCAAATCCCCTTGGATGGTTGTGGGCCAAAATGACCTGGACCGCACCCACCCGCAGCGTAATTTCCGCTACACTGCGGGCTGTAATGCCGGCCATGGTAACACTGCCCTCCATAATAAAATCAGAAAAAAGCACTTTTCCGTTAGTATCCATGCAAATAAGATATACATTTTCCTTTGTTTTTCCTAAAAATTTGGGCCACAAATATTCCCCGGCCTCAGCAGTGCTGGTAATTTGCTTTTTGGAGGCTGTTTTATCCCCCAAATAGTAGCTGCATATTTGGGGGATCATTTTTAGGAAAACCGCTGTATTTTCCCCTACGCCTTCCACCTTCATCAACTCCTCCAAGGGCGCTTCCACCACAGAGGAAAAGCTGCCAAAGCGCTTAAGCAGGCTGTGGGCAATATTGTTGGTGTCCTTTCTTGGAATACAGTAAAACAGAAGCAGCTCCAATACATTGTGGGGTGCAAAATGTCCAAGGCCTTCCTTATAAAACCGCTTTTTCAGTCGCTGCCGGTGCCCTTCCCCCATGGTGCCATCCCCTTTTCTAACAAGTTTATTGTTGGAAGCGTTTTGCCCTTCAGCAAAGGGTTTTCTTAAATTTTTATGGGCCGTTTATCGCCCCTGCGCCCTGCTGCGGGCCCCAAAAAAGGCTGCGCTTTCCTTTACAAAATTATAAAAAATATAGTATAATGACGATTTTGTCGTTATTATACTATATTTTTTATTGTTTCACAATAAAAAGTTGATGTGCAGGCGGATACGGGCTGTTCGC
>CAJTSZ010000128.1:2477-5222 GCA_910578755.1 uncultured Oscillospiraceae bacterium
AAAAAAACAGTCTCGCTTCGCTCAACTCTTTTTTATTGTTTCACAATAAAAAGTTGATGTGCAGGCGGATACGGGCTGTTCGCCCTCCCCGCCCAATGCACAAAAAAACAGTCTCGCTTCGCTCAACTCTTTTTTATTGTTTCACAATAAAAAGTTAATGCGCAGGCAGATGCGGGCCATAACAAAGCCATTTCCACAAGTTTTGCAGGCAAAGCAAAAAAACTTGCAAGGGGCGCTTGCAAACTTTCCTTTTTCACAAGTGCTTCGCGCCCCGTTATGTACAAAAAAACAGTTTCGCTTCGCTCAACTCTTCACAATAAAAAAGAAACCACAAACTGGGTAAAACCGGCGTTGCGCTTCCCCTTGTAATGTGATACCATAAAAATACCAAACCCAACAGGTGTGCCTGCCTTAAAAATTGGAGGAACTATGAAAGCCTTTGTTATTATGAAAAACGATGCCGGCCAGCGGGTAAACAAATTTGTTGAAAAAGCAGTGCCTGCCTTGCCGCATTCCCTGCTGTATAAATACATCCGCCTAAAGCGCATTAAGGTAAACGGCAAGCGGTGCAGCCCCCAGGATAAATTGCAGGAGGGGGACAAAATAGAGCTGTACATTAACGATGAATTTTTTGGCGAGGGCAGCCAAAAGCTACTGTTTTTAAAGGCTCCCCCTCAGCTGAACATTGTGTATGAGGATGAAAACATTTTATTGGTGGATAAAAAGCCTGGCCTTGTTGTCCACGAGGACGAAAGCGGGCAGGCAGATACCCTAATCCACCGTATCCTTCATTACCTGTACGAAAAAGGGGAGTACAACCCCGCTTTGGAAGCTTCCTTTGTTCCATCCCTCTGCAACCGTATAGACCGTAACACCGGCGGCATTGTAATTGCCGCTAAAAACGCAGAGGCCCTGCGCGTTATGAATCAAAAAGTGAAGGACCGGGAACTGCGCAAGCTGTACCTCTGCCTTGTACACGGGGTTATGGAGCCAAAGGCCGCCACCCTGCGGGACTACTTGCAAAAGGACAGCAGCAGCAACCAAGTAAAAGTTTTTGCAAAACAGGTACCAGGAAGCAAAACAATTATTACAAAATACCGCACCCTGCGCACAAATGGAAAATACAGCCTGCTGGAGGTTGAATTAAAAACCGGCCGAACCCATCAAATACGGGCGCATATGGCTTTTTATGGCCATCCCCTTGCTGGGGACGCCAAGTATGGGTTAAACCGGGACAACAGGGACAACCCCTTTCCTTTTCAGGCTTTATACTCCTACAAGCTGGCCTTTCCGTTTACTACTGACGCCGGCCCGCTGAATTACCTTAACGGCAGGGAATTTACCGTAAACAAAGTGGATTTTGAAGACTTTGTTCCCCAATAAGCGTTTTTGTAAATAAACTTAATAAATTGAAATGAGGGAAGTACAATGGGCGCTAAACTAATTACAAAGCACTTCAATTTTAAAGAGGAAGAAATTGCAGCGGGAAAATATAACGCCTGGGAACTGATTCAGCCCCTTTGGCACACAGTAAGCATTTACGATGGTTTGGAGCAGTATTATCAGGATTTAAAGCCCTTTTCCCAGGCCCAGCGCAGGCTGTTGGCCCTCTTTTGGTACGATTCCGAGGTTTGCAATGGGGGCCACCACCAATTTTTCTCCAATTCCACAGGCATTGTCTGGAAGGACGCCCTGGACTGTATGGAGATGATTGGCGCCGGCCAGTACGCGCAAAACCTGCAAAAAGCGGTAAACTTGTTTGGCGGCAGCGTGCCCTTTGAACGGGAGGAAAGAAACGCCGCTTTGGACCAGCTGTGCCAAAGGGAAGGGTTTGGGGTTTTTGGGGAAATGGATGATTTTTATTATAGTGAGGAGTGCATTGGCCAGCGGATGGATGAATATGTAACGCTGCACCCCGCCCAATTTGTGCTTCAGGGCAATTACCCCTGTTATGAATTTTAAGATAATATTCTGTACCCAACGGGCAGCTGCCCATTTTATATGCTTGCCACTGGAATGGAGTTATGGAATTTGATGAAATTTTCCTGAAAAAAATAGTTATTTTGCCTTGGCCCTGCATGCAGTAATTTCTAAAAATAACAGCACTTATTAGGTGAAAGGGCAAGAAAGTTTTAACAGCAAATAGGCAGCGGCAAAGGCGTATTATATTTGTAGAATAAAAGTGGGATTTGTTAGGCATATTGCCGTATTTTTCTCAAAGCTATCGCATTTTCTACAAAGTATGGTATAATAATGGCAAAGCCATTATTATATTTCAATGTTGTAGAAGCCCTAACCGTTAGAGCCCAACAGTTTGGGTAATGCCGAGCGCAGGCGAGGCTGATAAGTGGGAATTTTGCCCCTCCTTTGGGCAAAACTGGTGTTGCGCAGGGGAGTGTTCCTTGTGAACTGGTCATGTAGCTTGACTACGGCCTATTAAAATTAAAACACTCCCCAAGCACCACCAGCCACCTCTTGTTGAGAGTCGCAAACCCTTTGGGGTCCAGGGGCCGAGCGCCCTGCAAAATAACTTCCCATTTCATAGTATGATAAGGACAGTGGCCGTTATTATAGAAAGTTTAAACGGCACTTTTTCTTATCCCCTACGGGCAGAAAAAGAGCCCATTATACCATTGCGCTTACGCTTCAAAGTATAATAACCGCAAAGCGGTTATTATACTTTGACGGCCGGGGCAAAATGTTCGCTTTGCTCACTGCCCCATAGCCAATTATACCATTTCACAC
>CAJTSZ010000129.1 GCA_910578755.1 uncultured Oscillospiraceae bacterium
TCGTATAATAATCGCATGTCGTCTATTTCATATTTTAATAAAGCGATGCGTTCAAGTCCTACGCCGAATGCGAATCCGCAGTATTCTTCCGGATCTATTCCGCACATTTCCAGTACATGCGGGTGTACCATGCCGCAGCCTAAAATTTCAATCCAGCCTTCGCCCTTACACAGGCGGCAGCCCTCACCATGGCAGTTAAAGCACATTACGTCCAGCTCGGCGGAAGGTTCGGTAAAGGGGAAGTGGTGGGGGCGGAACCGCACCACAGAATCCTCCCCATACAGGCGCTTTACAAATACCTCCAGGGTGCCCTTCAGGTCGGCCATGGTAATGCCCTTGTCAATTAACAGCCCTTCAATTTGGTGGAACAAGGGGGAGTGGGTAGCGTCCACCGCATCGGAACGGTAAACCCGCCCTGGTGCAATAATGCGGATTGGCGGCCTGCGCTCTTCCATGGCGCGGATTTGCACCGGGGAGGTTTGGGTGCGCAGCAGTACGTTGTCGCTGATGTAAAAAGTATCCTGGGTATCCCGGGCAGGGTGGTCCTTTGGAATATTCAGCGCTTCAAAGTTGTAGTAATCCAGCTCCACCTCCGGCCCTTGGGCAATATCAAAGCCCATGCCCATAAAAATTTCCTTTATTTCGTCCAAAACCAGGGTGAGGGGGTGTTTTTTGCCCAGCTCTTGTTTTTTGCCGGGCATGGTAACGTCAATGGTTTCTCCGGCAAGCTGCTGGTCCAACAGCTTGGCCTCCAGGGCGCTTTTTTGGGCTTCAATTTTTTCTTCAATATCGGCCCGGATTTGGTTGGCCAGCTGGCCAATAACCGGGCGTTCCTCGGCGGAAAGCTTGCCCATCTGTTTTAAAATGTTGGTAAGCTCCCCCTTTTTGCCCAGGTATTTTACACGGATGCCGTCAATTTCTTTTAAATCTGCGGCGGATTCCAGTTCTGCAAAGGCGTTTTTTTCAATGGTTTCCAATGCGGTTTTCATTGTATATCATTCCTTTCTGTGTATGTCCTTTGGTATTTTGTTTTTCGTATTTGGGCCCTATCTGCCAGCACATCCCGTTTTTATTACGGGGCAATAAAAAAGCTTCCCGCCCCCTAACAAAGGGACGAAAAGCAAAATTTCCGCGGTACCACCCGTATTCCCGCCCAAAGCGGGCAGGCACTCTCACCCCTGTAACGGCGGGAGGGGCCGTTTCTGCCTACTATGTTGCCGGTTCAGCAGAACCACTCGCAAGGGAACTTCAAAAAAGGCTGTTTTGCGGGCGCTTTCAGCCGGCGGCGCCGCTTCTCTTTTCAAAACTGTCCTTTTTTTACTTTCTTGGTCAGCGTGTTTACCTGTATTAATAGCGGAAACTTCACGCTATAATAACTGCTTAGCGGTTATTATAGCACAAAGCTTTTATTGTTGCAAGAAAAATTTAAAAGTTATCGGTGGCTGGCAGCACAATTAGTGCTGGAGGCTTTTTACATAGTCAATATGCTTCTCCTTTACATCGGAAGAAGCACGGCAAAAAGCAACAAGGCTTTGGTACAAGCGTTCCATTTCCTTTGGCGCAAGGGCGTTGTTTTCTTTTGTAACCCGTTCAATAAACCTGCAAATTTCCGACCGGTGAAGCACCGGAACAGATTTAGAGGAACAATTTAAAACACAACGGTTGCTAAAAACAATTAAAGAATGGAACAAGTTGTCACCCAAATGGGGAAAATTAAATTTTAAAGCCTTGATGTGCGCCTGGTTCTGCAAAATGGGGCTGTAAAAAGAAATAGGCTCTTTCATATTGCTGTGAGGGTAATAAATCCAATTTTTATACTGTTCCTTGCCGTAAATACGCCCGCTGTAGTTTTTGTTTTCAATCACAAAAATACCGCCTTGCGTAATACAAATTACATCAATTTCAGTAGTTCCGCTTCCTTTGTTTGGAAGATACAGGTTTACCAAAATACGTTTGTCTATTGTCAGTTTATCCAATTCCGCACACAGCTGAAATTCCCCTAAAGCGCCAGGATTGGAAATGACAGAAATTAAATTTTGGTCGCTGGTTTGAAAATAGCTTGCCTTTGAGCAAAAATCCGTGAGAGAGTCGGCCTGTTCATCCTCAAAATCTTTCACAGGCTCCGGCTGGGCAGAATAGAAGGTTTGTTTGTCCTCAAGGCGCTCTGCGGGCTTTGGGCTGCCAGAACCAAGTCGCCGGAAAAAGAAATCCTTTATTTTTTTAAAAATATTCAGCATAAAACAATCCCCTTTAATACCAAAATTTAGGCATATACCATAACAAGTATAAATAAATGGAAGAAGATTGTCAACATAAGTAGAAAATGTCGGCTTTTACCACCGGAAAAACCAGGCTGGGCAGCCCAAACCTTCCAACAGCACAACCGCTGGAAGGTTTGGAGTTGCCCCCCTCTATACACCCAGCCCCTGTCGTGGTAAAATAAAACAAAAGCATAATGATTGTACAGTAAAAGGAGGCTTCATTTACTATGGTTGTAACCTCGCAGCAAATGAAGGAGATTGAGCGTGCCGCCACCAACTATGGCGCAACTTACCTGCAAATGATGGAAAACGCAGGCAGCCAGGCAGCCGCCTGTATTATAGAAATTTTAAAAGATGTGGAAGATTTAAACTGCGCCGTGTTTTGCGGCAAGGGCAACAATGGGGGGGACGGCCTGGTGGTTGCCCGCAAAATGGCCGAGGCCGGGGCCCGGGTGGCGGTTATTTTAACGGACGGGGAGCCTAAAACCCCGGAAGCCCAAATAATGTACCACCTGGCCGACGATATGGGCCTTACCTTTTTGGATATTGAGCAGGACGGCCAAATTGTTATGGAATGTATGGAACAGGTGGATATTATTGTGGACGCCATGTATGGCAGCGGCTTCCATGGCAGGCTGGATTCCCGCCATACCCAGGCAGCCCTGATTGTTAACAGCGCCATTGCTGCAGTTTTTGCCCTGGATATCCCCAGCGGTATTAACTGTGATACCGGCGAGGCCAGCGAGGACGCCGTAGCCGCCGATTTCACCATTGTTTTTGACAGCTTAAAGCCGGCCCACCTTTTGCCAAAGCAGCTGCCCAATTTAGGCCGGGTGCTTCTGCGGGATATTGGCATTGCGCCCCAGGCAAGGGAGGCGGTGGAACAGCAGTTTTTTACCCCAAATGAAGAATACGTTTTTCCCCTCATTCCCCAAAAAGCGGTGGATTCCCACAAAACAACCACAGGAAAGCTGGTGAATTTTGCCGGAAGCATGGGCATGGCTGGGGCGGCGGTGCTCAGCGCCCGGGGTGCCCTGCGCAGCGGGGCTGGCTATGTGGTCACTGTTGCCCCAAAGGAAATTTACCCTATTTTGGCAAGCCAGCTCATACAGTCTACCTTTAAATTTTTAAACGAGGATTTAGACGTCCGCCCTATTTTGGGAGGCGCATCCGCAGTGGCCATAGGCTGCGGCTTGGGCCAGGGGGAAACCCAGCGGACCATCTTAAAAAATGTGCTGTCCAACGCAAAATGCCCGGTTATTATAGACGCCGATGGAATAAATAACCTTTCCAGGGACATAACTATATTAAAAGAACACCAAAGCCCCGTTATTTTAACACCTCACATGGGGGAAATGGCAAGCCTGTGCAAATGCAAAGCGGCAGACGTTGCAAAAGCCCCCTTGGTGTACGCCCAAAACTTTGCCCGGGAACACCAGGCAGTGGTGGTGCTAAAGGGGCCAAATACAGTTATCGCCTCTCCTGAAGGGGCTGTGGCAGTCAACCAAACCGGCAACCCAGGCCTTGCCAAGGCGGGCAGCGGCGACGTGCTCACCGGTATTCTTTCCTCCCTTATCTCCCAGGGGATGGAGCCTTTTGCCGGGGCCGTGTGCGCCGTTTACCTCCACGGCCTTGCGGCGGACCGCTGCGCCCAGCGCCTTTCCCAGTACTATATGCAGCCGGAAGACATTTTGGAGGATTTGGGACAGATTTTTAAGGAGCAGCTGCGGTAACACACCGAAAGGAAGTGTCCGCGTTGAAGTACCGCGCCCTCTTATTTTCCCTTGCCACAGCAGCCCTTGCGGTGCTGGCAGGATGTCCCCTTGCTGGAGGCAAGGGGGAAGAAAAACAGGCCCAGGCAGCCAAAGCAAAAATGGAACAAAATATTCAGGCAGGCTACACCGCCTCCATGGATATACAGTACCAGGACATTGAGGCCACAGCAGTGATAGACCAAAGCAGCCCCGGGGATTATGTAATTACCTTTCAAAGCCCCGAGGCTATGAACGGCATGGAGTTCGCCACAAAAGGGGAGAAGATTACCTTGTCCTATCGGGGCCTTTCCGCCAGCTTTACTACCGATGATTTTTTTAATTCCGCCATTGCAAAGCAGCTTATCCGCACCATGAACGCTGTAACCTCCAAGGAAGGGCTTAGCCTTTCTATGGAGGAGCAGGCCCTGCTGATAGAGGGCGCTTTGGATACTGGCGATTTTACCCTGAAAATAGATAGGGAAAATGGCAATTTCCTTCATTTAAGCATTCCTTCCGAGGGCCTGGAAGTGAATTTTACCAATTTCCAGCTTCTCTCCCGCTGATATGCCCCAGCGCATATTTTCCACTTTTTTTGCCATACTACAAAAAGGACCAACGCCCTCGGCCTGCTGAGGGCAGGCAAAAGAGGTGAAACTGTGGAACGTAAAATAGACGGGCTTATGTTTGCCCTGGGGGGCACGGCCTACGGGTTAATTGAAATTTTGTGGCGTGGTTATACCCACTGGAGTATGTTCCTTTTGGGCGGCCTGTGTTTTTTGCTTATGGAAAAGCTGCAAAGTCATATGGCGGAACAGCCGGTTTGGAAAACGGCTGTGTTCAGCGCCCTGCTTATTACCACCTTGGAATTTGCAACAGGCTGTATTGTCAACCTGCTGCTGGGCTGGCAGGTTTGGGATTATTCCACCATGCCTCTAAACCTGTTGGGGCAAATTAGCCTCAGCTTTTTGGGGCTGTGGTATTTGCTCTCCATACCGGCCCTCCATGTGGCTAAGGCGGTAGCCGTGCGCCTCCGCAGGGAGGTTAACCTATAACAAAACAGCGCCTGTGCTGGTTTGTTATATACTTCTTTTGGAGGCATTAGCTGCCTCCAAGCTTCTGTTAACGGGGCTTACCCAGCCCCGCACCCTGGGCCCTATTCTTTTGGCGTCAAAAGAAT
>CAJTSZ010000130.1:0-613 GCA_910578755.1 uncultured Oscillospiraceae bacterium
GTCAGCTCCTGGCTGCCCTGGCGGCCCCGCAGGCCGCTGTCGTCCACCACAATGGTCAGCTCTTTGCCCTCCAAGGTGTGGCGGGAGCCAAAACATTGAAAATCCATAAAAACTGCCCGGTCTGCCTCCACCATTTCTTTAAAGCCCATTGTTTTCCTCCGCGCCGGGCTCCATACTCCCCGAAAGGCAGTTATCCATTTCCTGCACCATTTCCACCTTGGTCATGCCCGGCTTAAAGGAAAGGCCCATTTGCTTTGCAATGGCGCGCAGCTCGTCCATTTTCATTTCTGCATTGTATTTTGGGATGTTGTTTAGGGGCATTGCGGGCGCCCTGCAGGCTGTTTGGGCGGGCTTGTCAACGTATTCCGCTACGCCCAGGGCTACCAGGCGGGCTTCCTGCTCCGGTTGCAGAGTAAAGGGACCATTGGCGGCGGTGACGGCAACCACACGGTTGCCTTCTGCTTTGCCGTAGGTGCCGGCTACTATTTGAATCATGCCTTGTTCTCCTTTCCGGCGTTATGCCAAAACAGTTGCTGTAATAAACGGGTTTTTTGTTCTTGGGATAAACAGCGGGCGGCTGGAAACCGTCAGCTTGCGGATGTTGCTGTCGGCA
>CAJTSZ010000130.1:634-3167 GCA_910578755.1 uncultured Oscillospiraceae bacterium
CTTTGGCACGCGGCGCCCCATGTAGGTGTGGAACTCTCCGTCCTGCTGCTCCAGCTGGGTGACAGCGCCGTAAAGGCCGCGGCCGGCGCCGGGGGCGGTAAGGCAGATAGACTTGGCTGGGATGTACGGCTCTGCTTTGCCGGTTACCTCGTCAATGTAGGTGCCGTCGTAGGTGATTAAGTCAATCATGCGGCCGTTGATGTTGAGGCGCCCCAGCAATGCTGCCTCCGGGCCCAGGCTTTTGGGTTCAAAGGCGCCAAAGTTATAACGGGAAATGTCCAACAGTTCCTTGATGGTTTTATCCATTACCAACTCCTCGGCGGCATCGCTACCCAAAATAAGCTCGGTGGCAGCGTTGCCCCGGGTGGTGAGCATCCGCACCATTATGGCAATATCGCCCAGTTTGTTGGAGGTTGCTGCATCCCAAAGCAGGGCGGGGGTGTAGGCTGCCGGGTTGGCAGCTTCCTCATAAAAGCGCAGTTCAAACTCCTGGTATTCCTCTGTACCGTACTGGTCTGCATACTGGCGCAAAATATAGCCGTTTTTAAACATACACTGGGCGGCAATATACTCCTCCCGTTTGGCGTGCATTCGGTCAAAGTCCAGCAAATCCTTCCCCAGAATGTCCGCCTGGCGCTGCTGAGGCGTAATGTTGGAGAACAGGTTTTCCCCAAAGCCTTTTTTGTTCAGGTCGTCAATGGTAAGGGGGCGGCTGGGTGCAACAAGGGGCGGGGTCATGCGCTGGGTTTGGTAGCCCTCCCGTTCCACGGTAATGCTGCCTTTGCGGGGCAGCACCACTGGCGCCATTTTGGTGGTGCCGTCCCGGAACTCCACCAGCACATCCTCGGTGGGGAACAAGTCCTCCTGTGCGGTGGGGAAATAACGGTCCCGCAGGAAGGTGGAAACCGGTTCCATTTGCTCCACCGCTGCCAGCATGGTGTGGGTGCTGTAAATGTTAAAAGCCATAGTAGGTTCCTCCTTTACTTCATGGAATTGTCCAAATAAATGCCCTGTTTGCGGTATTCCTCCGCCTGGGCGTCGGTTATTTCAGCCCCATCCTTAGTAATAAGGCTGCCGCGGTTAAAGTGGCCGGAAAGGTACACCTCCGCCGTTGTTTCCTCTGTTGCATCCACATCGTCGCAAAGGATGCCGTAGGGGGTTAAATCTTCCCCTTCACTGTCGGCAGCGCCCAAAACGGACAGTTTGCCGGTGCTGGCGGAAACAGCCAAAGCCGTCCCCCGCTTTAATTCCCCCTGGCCTGCCGCAATGGCTCTAAGGCCGGTAATTAAGGGAAAATCGTTGCTGTTAATTAGATTATCGTAGGTCATTGTTCCCACAGTTTCGTTGTACAGTGGCATATTATTTCGCCTCCTTTTTGGCTCTGCTGCCCACAATCATGGCAACGGCGGCCTCCTCCTGGGCCTTTGCTTGTTCCTGGGCTGTTGGTTCTGTGCCGGCGTTGGGGGCGGCAGCTACGGCGGCGGCGCCAGAGGCCTGGGCGTCCCTTGTTAAGCTGCCCAGCATATTTGCCCCCAGGGCGGCCTGCTGCTGCATGGCTTGGAAAGCCAGCTGCTCCGCCGTGCTTGGTGTTTCGCCGTACTTGGCAGCTTCCACCAAGGCTTTATCCGCTACGGCGCCCTGTATTGCCTCAATGCTTTGGATGCGGGCGCGTTCTGCCGCTGCACCTGCGGTTTGGGCAGCCGCTTCTATCTGGGCAACCAGCTCCGGGTAGGCGGTGCGCAGCTCTTCCATGTTTGTGATTTCCATATTGGTACCTCCTGTATTGTCATTTCCCATGCCGTAGCCCTGCTGTGGCAGCACACGGTTGGAAATTGGGATGCGTTTGGGAATATTGCTCATGCCAAAGGTGGGCAGGCTGATGCCGTTGACGGTGATAAACTTTTTATCTGGGGAAAGGCTCATGGAAACGCCGGATACTTCGCCCACCACTTCATCGGCAAAGCCCTGCGCCACCGCTTCTTCGCCGGTGAGCCATGTTTCCTGCTCCACCAATGCCTGGATGGCAGCGCTGTCCCTGCCGGTGGCTTGGGTGTAGATGTTGATTGCCGCCTTGTTCCCCGCCTCCAGCTGCTTTTGGGCTGCCTTTAGGTCCTTTACCTGGTAGTAGCCGTACAAAAAGCCCATGGCCCCGTGAATCAT
The DNA here is from genome assembly GCA_910578755.1 of uncultured Oscillospiraceae bacterium. GTDB lineage: Bacteria > Bacillota > Clostridia > Oscillospirales > Ruminococcaceae > Negativibacillus. Next base: position 2,795 of record CAJTSZ010000130.1, read on the forward strand.
TACATTGCTGCCGGTGTTGACCCGGCGCACATCCCCTGCCTGGAAAATAATGCTGCCGGCGCTGGCTGCCAAGCCGTCGTTTACGGTGGTGATTTTGGCGGGCAGGGCCTTGAGCCGGTTGTAAATGGCAATGCCGCCGTAGAGGCTGCCGCCCACGCTGTTGATGTGTACGGTGATGTTTTCCTTGGAGGAAAGGGCCTCCAAATCCTGCAAAAATTCATCCACGGCAATAAAGCTGCCCTCTACGGGCTGGCCTGTCCACCAATCCACAGGGCGGGTTTCCACCACCTCGCCGTACAGGTTGATTTCTGCGTCGTTTTCGCCCACGTTTGCAATGTTATAGGGCAGGATGGGGCTGTTTTTCGCGTTCATT
>CAJTSZ010000130.1:3225-5186 GCA_910578755.1 uncultured Oscillospiraceae bacterium
CGGCAAGGCTTCGCCGTTTGCCTCCCGCAGGCGCTGGTTTTCCAGTTGCAGGCGGTCCACATTGGCAGCGTACTGGCTGCCGTTGAGCTTGATTGCTTCCTGCTCCCGGGTGGTAAGCCCCTGCTCGATTGCCATTTTGGCGGCGGTAATTTCCTTGGTTGGGTCCAGCTGGCCCGGCGGCGGGCCAATCCACTGGCTGCCCAAATAGGCTTGGCGGAGCAAAGGGTCCGTAAAAAAGCCCGGGGCGGCAATGCGTCCCCGGGCCACGGCCTCGGTAAGCCACACCTCATAAACCGGGCGGCAAAAGTCCTGAATCAGCCACTCCCGGCGCATTCGGAAGGACTTCCACGCCTCCAGCAAGGCGGCCCGGCTGGCGGAGTAGCTGGCGTTAAAGGAAAGCAGCAGCAAATCCGCTGGGATTTCCAAGGCAGCGCCCACCTGCTCGCACATGGAGCGCATAAACACATCAAAGCCGGTGTTCGGGTGGGTAGGGGCGCCAAAATCCACACTTTCCCCCGGTTCCATAATGTTAATGGTGCCGGGGCCCATTTCGTACTCGTTGGGGCTTTGGCTCACCTGGCCAACGCCTTGGGTGAGGGCCTCGTTAAAGGGCATATCGTTGGTGGCGGCGTCGCTTTTTACAAAGGCGGTAAAAAAGGACTGCACCAGGGCCGCCATCAGCTCACTTTCGGTATAACGGCGCATTTGCAGCAGAGGCTCCATCACCTGGGCTAAGTAAGGCACACCCCGGTATTGGTCCGGGCGTTCGCTGTCCATAATCTGCAAAATGTTGGGCAGGCCGGTTTCTTCCCCATAGGCCGCCACCCGCTGGAATACCGTTTGCTCCCCGGAGGTTTCCCCGGGGTAGGTGTTGGCGATATAATAAGCTGTTACCCTGCCGCCGGAATCCACCTCCACGCCGTCAAAAATACGGTTGCCGTTGGCCGCTTTCCCCTGGGTTTGGCCCAGGGCGAACAGGCCGCCGGTGTGGGGCGTGCGCACCCGGTCCGCCTCCACAATGTGCAGCCGCAGGGAGTAGGGCATAAGGAGCGTTGGCTGGCTGCGCTTAACTAGGGCGAACACGTCCCCACTCATGGGCCAGGAGAGCATAACAAGCTGCTGCATCCCGTAAAAATCGTTGACGCCGGTGGCGTCGCAAGCGTCCTTGTGTTCGGCCCACAGGGCAAACTCCGCTTCGGTGTGGCGCTGCCAGGCTTCGGCTGCCTCCGGGGTGAGCCCCAGTATTTCCCGGTCGATGGTACTTTTCAGCCGCAGGCCGTTGCCCACCACGTTAGTGCGCTGGCGTTTTAGGGCCGCGGCGGCCAGGGGAGCCGCCATGTACAGCATACGGGAACGCTGGCGCAGGGTGCCGTTGCTGGCGTCAATATCCTCCTGGGGGCTGCCGCTGCTGGCAAGGAAGCCTTTCAGGGCTTTTTTGCGGTAACTGGCCCCAGCGTCCCCGTAGCCCTTATTTTGCGTTGGGACAGGCCCGGGGCTGCCCGCCCGTTTTACCTTTATGTGAATAGCTATCTCCTCCTTTTTTGCGGGCCCAAAACTTACGGCAGGTGCCCTGCCGTAAGTTAGCAAGTTGGGCGCAGCCCAACTTGTGCCTCCAAGCCCTGGTTTTTTTGTGGGCCTCCCCGGCCCACACCCGGCCCCTTTTCTTTCTACAACGAAAGTCCTCCCCACAGCGTGGGGCAACAAGTTTGCGTTGCAAACTTGCGGAAATATTTTCTTCTTACTTAAACTTATTTAACGGGGCGCTATCGCCCCCGCACCCCCAAATGTTACAGCAAAGGAAAACCTTTGCTGTAACACTTTTCTTTTCAACAGCGAAAGAAGTTTAACAAGAAGCGCCGCCGGGGTTTCACCCCTGGACCCCTTCCGCGGGGCCAGGGGGAAAGGCCCCCTGCCGTTCAGCGAACGGCTACAAGTTTGCCAAAGGCAAACTTGCGAAAACT
>CAJTSZ010000131.1 GCA_910578755.1 uncultured Oscillospiraceae bacterium
ATTATAGGTCTTGCTTTTCTCAATCATCATCATGTACATCAATTTTTCCATACGCTTTTCTCCTTTGCATTTTATGGGGGTTTGCTGAGGCAGCAAAAGTTTTCTTCGGTATTTTTTGCGGTTTTATTCCCTTCTTTACTTCTCCATTCAACACCGCCCCAGTTTCTATCTCATTACCTCTCCTTTTGCATCATAACAACCCTATTTTACAAGATAATATTTTCCGTGCCTATTTTTGAAAACTTCTCGTTTGTAAATACAATAGCCAGCCCATCATCCAGATTAAACTTATATGCGCAAAGTATTGCCACCGTGCGCTCATTATTGAATGTACGCTTAATATATATTGTTTTAGGCATTACATACTTGAATATATTTTCAATATGGCCTGCACCAATGTCCTCCCTATTATTTTGGAAACAATATTCTTCTGCTTTTTCCTTTGCAGTTTCAAAAATAGATACTGCATTTTCGCAGAATAATTTCAACGCATTTTCCTGGCTGCTTAGAACTTCTTCGCCTTTGTAGCAGTCATATGCAATTTCTAAATCCAGCTTTCTGCCCCAAATTTCAAAGCTCTGTTTACTCATCAAATTCACCTCCGCTTAGTTCCCCTGTATCGCGCTTTTTACATTCTGCAACACCGCCAAGATGCCCAAAATAATCGTTCACTTCTGTAGGAATAAGGTCGCAAGTTTTCATATCATTCCGTTCATGCCATGAATAACTGTTTTCTTCACGCCATTTTTGAACGTCACGGGCTGTCCAGTCTGTTTTGCCGTCTTTTCCTTCCTTATTCCATTGTTCCGCGCATTTTTCATCGCACTGTTCAAAGTTCCCCCCTTTACCATGGCGTTTTCCTGTCATATCATCAATTTCAACTGTGGATTCAGAACATGGAGAAAAATCAGGTATCCCATCCTTGTATTCAACTCCTTTTTGTCCATACTTCTCTAATGTATCCTTCACTTTTTCGTCGGATGGGATGTATGTAGACTCTCCACGTTTTCCTGTCCACTCACCACGCTCGCTTTGCTCCTTTGGTGTCTTGTCAATACGCTCTTTATATGTGCTCAGGTAATCTTCCTCGGTTAATTTGAAAGCCTCCTGTTTTTTCTCATCTACAACATTTTCTGTTTCTGTTAATTCTGAGGCTTCTTGTTTCTCTTTAACTGCGGCGCTTTTTTCTAAATCATCCCAAAAGTTTTGGACAGCTTCCAGCTTCTTGTCCCCGTCCGGCTTTTCCACCTGAATGGATTGTTCCAGTTTTTCAAAAAAATTAAGATTCTTTTCCCCAACAGGCTGCGCGCCAAGCTTTTCAATCATCTTGTTCCATCCTCCCACCTTAATTTTTCAACTTGCTCCACAGTATCATTTAAAACCCAATTAACGGGGAAATAGGTTAAGAATAGCTCTGTAGTACGGCGTATAATCTCACTGTTGCCCTCAATGGAGTATCGGCTGAACAGTATCCTCTTTGTTGTAGCAATGGCATCTTCACGGGATACCATTGTTTTCAACTTACTGCCAACAACATAAGATATCAGCAATAATTTTTCTTTTCCATCCAAAGCGTGGCCTTCCAAAACACGTTCTGCAAATTGGCGCCCTACTTCACTTAGTTCCAAACTGCCGGTCCATTTGCGAAGCCCGTCCACATCCTCCTTGGAAAGGTTTAAGGGCTCAATATCCAAAGCCGCGTTTAAAAAGCTCTGCACCCGTTTGCTCTCTATATCTTCCCAAGTAAATGTATTTGTTTCAAAACGCTCTTTCAGTGAATGGGTATCCTCAAACCTATCTATTTTGCAAAGGACAGGTTCCAGCCAGTCGCTTTGTGAAATGGCCGCAACGCCCTGCTCCAAGCGGGATAATTCTTCCACCTGTGAAGCTGTAAGGCCGGCCCCTTTGCCAACAAGCAGGCGGTCGCCTTCATCTGGCAAACGCATAATAATTTTTGTATTTGTGTTGCGGATAACAGACATATCCATTAAGCCTGGGGATTGGTCCGCAATTACAAAGCCTTCGCCATAGGTACGCATCTCTGCAATGGCATTGGCAAGCATCTCCACCGATTTCCCTTGAAGGTTAGAACTTTCCTGCGATTGTTCGCTTGAGGTGCGCCGCAGAAGATGATGCGCCTCTTCCAGTACGGTAATATGCTTCAAGTCCTGATTTGAACCTTCTGGTGCGGACATACGGTGTTCTTGCAGCTTTAAAATAAGAATACCCATAATTAGCGCTTTTGTTTCCTGTGAACCAACTCTGCTTATATCAATAATTACATTTTCATCAAACAGTTTGCTGGCTGGAACATCTTTGAAGAAAATTTGCCCGTGAATTCCGCGAGTAAGGGACCGCACACGGGTAACCAACGCGCCTTTGTAATCGCTGCTTGTATCGGCAGAATATGCGGAGCTTTCCACAACTTTGGGAAGCATTTCAAGCAAATCCGCAAATGTTGGGAATACGCCTGGATTTTTAGAAGTCCTTAAATTCCAACCGCAGTCCTCATATATTTTTTCTACAGCTTCTTTTAATATTGCAGGCATAGCGGCGTACATGGGCCAGCAAGCATTAAACACTTCCACAAGCCGGTCAATGTGCTCCAAAACATGGACGCCTTCCGGAAAAGCAAACGGGTTGATTTGGAGCAGATTGGGCGCGCAGAAAGGGTTTGTGCCATACACTGTTACATCCCCGCGCCCGCCAAATACATCCTTATATTCGCCCTTTGATGGCTCTACCACAAGGAAAGAAGCATCTTTTTGGCCTAAAGGGCAAAGCTGTCCAAGCAATTTATAAATGGTGTTGCTTTTACCGGAACCTGTGGAACCTGTTATGAAGGTATGCTTTGTCAGTTCGTTTTTACCCAGCTTTACCCTGCAATTTTCTTCTTTTGTGTGCATATGGTATGTACAGCCAATATCCAAATCGGAATGCAGCTGAATTAAAGAGTGGGGCTCGCGGCCAAAGCGGGCGCATTCCACCACCGGCAACCCTTGGACAGAGTGCTGTGGGAACGCAAACAGGTTTGCCAATTCTGTTGTAGAAGCGTTTGCTGTTGGTGTTACTGGCGTGCCGTCTACGCCGTTTACAAACACCGGGTGGCAAAAATGCTGAATATACTTTAACACTTCGCTGTAATTTGTTACCTGCCCATTCACACCTGACCATTCCTGAATAAATGGCGGCTCAATATAAGAGTCGTCCCCCTGGGTAATGGAGCGCAGGAAGTTTGCAATATTTTTGCTTGTTTTTGCATCTTTTGCAAGGACATAGGACGCGCACTTCCAAAGCCCTGTGGACTGGCTTTCGTTGATACGCCCCATTGTTGCTTCCAGCTTTTCAAGCAAATCCGCAACAACATAGGACTTGTAGGTGTAGGTCGTGTTTTCCGACTTTCCAATGGAAATACTTTGGTTTGTCCCGCTTGTGGTTGTATTAGTACTGGATGTTGTATGGGTATTTCCCCAGCTGTAGCCATAACCTGCGGAAATACCTAAGGATGCCCCTAATGCCGTTGTAATTCCCTGAATTACTGTTTTTGCAACGTTAACGCCAACGTTTGCACCCACACCCTTACCACCAAAATGAACACCTGCATTTGCACCTTTTGTAAAACTTGTGCCTGTGTTCTGCGCTCTGTTTGAATTGATTCCTGCATTGATACCAAGGTTAACAGAATGGGTTTTTGTAACTGCATCGCTGATCCCCTCGCTGTTGGACAGGGATTGCATGGAGCCTTCGGTATTTGTTGCGCTTTCCCCGGCCTGGAACTGATAGCCTGCAAAGGGGGTAATGGCTGTTGCCATTTCCTGATATCCGTTTAGCATATTTCGGATTCCAAGCTGTGGAATGGCCTCTGCCAAAATAACCACATAATAGCTGTCTTCTTCCATTTTGGGGACAATGCCATTCAGCAGCTTATCAATCCCCTGGCTAATGTAATTCTCCGACTTTTCGGAAGGAACATTGCTGAGGACCGCAACAGAATTGCAGCCGCCAAAATGGAAGACCGGATTTCTTCCGTTTTCCCGTGCATTCAGAATGTGAAGTTCACTTCCGGGAAAATTTCCCCGAAGTGTGTCTGCAAGCAATTCAATGTCGTTTTTGCTGTCCTCGTTCCTTAATTTCCCCACGTTTTTTGTAACAAAGTACATTTGGGATTCCGTTGGGGTCCTATGTACTACTAAAGCTAAGGAGCTTTCGCCGCCTGCAAATACGCTCATTACATTTTTAAAACAATCGGCTATTTTTTCATCCTTGTCATATACCCAGCGTTCTATTTGAAGCGCACGGATATTGGAAGGAAAGGTTATTTCTTCATCCTTATTGTAGTGCTCATGAAAAAGCAGTGGTACATAGGAGTCCTTCAAATATGCAAGATATGCTTTATCCAGGGTATATGCAATTTTACCAAGGTTATCAAGCAATATTTCTTCATTGGGTATTTTAGAATTGGCTGCCATATTCAGTTCCTCCAAGCATTGGTATTAGCGGTTGGCAAAATAGCGAAAGACAGCGATTCCCGCAAGGAGCACAAGCAGGATAAGCAAACCTACAGCAAAGGCTTTTTTGAGTTTAGCCTTGGCTGCAACATACCCAGCCACTTTATTAAGGTACAGCAGGTAGTCCTTGTTAAATGTTTCCGCTACAGCAACACAGGCTAAAAGGTTGAGGTATTTTGCGTTCCACTCTTTTTTGGGGCGTTTGTTGGGGAAGCCTCCCCTTGTAAAACTTGCTTTGATTTGTGGGTTGCTGCATAATTGTTCCACTGTTTTTGCGTCTATTTTGCGGGATAGGATATCGGTTACAATTTTTGCGCGGTCCACTTCGCCATTGGCAAAATATTCATGAAACATTGTTTAAACCACCTTCCAAATTTCACTGTTTAATTTATCCTGGCAAATTCCCAAGTCCTTGGCAGTTTCTTCTATTTTTTCACGAAGCTTTTCCATCTCTTCTTTTGCCTCCAGCTTTGCTTTCACAAGTACACAGTATTTTTCCATATTCCCTTTAAATTCTTCTTTAATTTGCATTACAACGCTTTCCAGTGTTTCTTTAAACTCTTTTTCAAACTCTTTACGTATATTTTCGGCAATCCTTCTAAGTTTATCATTAACATCTGCCGCAAGCCCTTTCTTATCCATATACTGGGTTTTGAAAAAGAGGATTTTTTC
>CAJTSZ010000132.1:0-3978 GCA_910578755.1 uncultured Oscillospiraceae bacterium
GCGGCTTTTATAAAGTTATGGAAAGGCATGATGCTTTATGGTTCAAAAAAGTTTTTTTGGGCTGGCAGCAGGCATATTGCTTTTGCTGACATCCTGTACAAGCCAAACCCCCTTGCCGCAGGAGGAAAAACAGCCCGTATCCCAAACAGTGGCCCTGACAGTTTGGGGGGCCCAGGAGGATGAAGAATTGCTGCGGGAGCTTTTTGCTTCATTCCAAAAGCAATATGCAGGGCAGGCAGATTTTGAAATCACTTACCAGGCCCAAAGCGAATCGGGCTGTAAGGATGCCCTGTTGGCCGATTTAGAGGGTGGGCCGGATGTATTCGCCTTTGCGGACGACCAGTTGGCAGCGCTGGCGGCGGCCGGGGCGCTGGAGCCTTTGGAAAATACAGCAGCCATCAGCAGTGCCAATCTCCCTGCCGCGGTGGAGGCAGCCAGTGTGGACGGCACACTCTACGCCTATCCCCTAACAGCAGACAACGGCTATTTCTTATACTATAACAAAGCTTATTTTACAGAAGAGGATGTGCAAAACTTTAACCGCCTGGTAGAAACAGCTGCGGCAGATGGTAAGGTAGTAACCATGGACTGGTCCTCCGCCTGGTATGTGTACGCTTTTTTCGGCAACACCGGCATGGAAGTAGGTATAAACGAGGACGGCATTACAAATACCTGTACCTGGAACAGCACCGAAGGGCCTATTCGCGGGGTGGATGTGGCCCAGGCTATGCTGGATATTGCAGCAAGCCCAGGCTTTGCCAGCCAAACAGATACGGAATTTCTGGCCGGGGTGCAGGACGGGTCAGTGGTAGCAGGGGTCAGCGGCGTGTGGAATGCGGTGGCAGTGGAAGAGGCCTGGGGCAAAAATGCCGGAGCCGCCAAGCTCCCTACCTTTAACTGTGCCGGGCAGCAAGTCCAAATGGCATCCTTCTCCGGGTGCAAGCTAATAGGGGTTAACGCCTATTCGCCTGAGGCCCAATGGGCGGCCCGCCTGGCCGAATGGATTACCAATGAGGATGGGCAGGCCCGCCGTTTTGCTGTGCGCGGGCAGGGGCCTTCCAACATACGCGCGGCCAATTCCTCCGAGGTGCAGGGCTCGCCGGCCATTGCGGCCCTGCTGGCTCAGTCCGAGTTTTCACAGCTGCAGCGGGTCGGCGGGAAATTTTGGGACCCAGTTACCGAATTTGCCGGAAATATGGCCCTGGGCAACCCGGACGGCGTCCCTTTGCAGGTGCAGCTGGATAAATTGGTGGAAAGGGTAACAGCCCGGTAGAACGCTTTACCCAACAGCACAAATTCCAAAATTTTTTTCGGAGGGGATTCCATGAAAGGCAAGCTGACCCTGCAGCAGCGTCTGACCCTGCAGCAGCGTCTGACCCTGCCCATTATCCTACTGGGCCTGGTAGCGTTGCTCTCCAATATATTGGCTGTGTCCGGCATCAACAACGTCAATTCCAATGCCGGCATTATCGTTGATACTTACATGGCAAGTGAAACCAGGCTGGAGGAGATCCGGCGGTCAATGATGGGTATACATCGCCTGGCCCTGTCACACATTATTGCGGCGGACCACAAAACCATGATCCAGCTGGTGCAGCAAATCAAAGAAGAAGAGGCAGTGCTGGACGGGCAGCTGGCCGCTTATGCCAGCTTTGTCCCAAAGGCAGAAGAGGGAACGTATCAGGCGCTTTTAGAGGATTACGCTGCTTTCAAGCATGCCCTGGTAAGGCTGGTGTGCGCCAGCGCGGACAGTAAAACCCAGGAGGCCTATGCTGTGGCCAATGGGGATGTGGCCTCTTACGGCAGCTTGGCAGAGGGACGGATTGATACCCTGTACGCCGCTGCCAGCGCCCAGGCGGGTGCAGCCCAGGATAAGTTATTTACAGTGTACTTAACGTCGCTGGTCATCAGCGCCTGCACCCTAATAGTGGGGGTTGCCCTGGTGGCGGTAGCGTTCCGGATTATAAAGAAATATGTGGTTGCCCCCATCCGCCAGGCTGTGGGTACTTTGCAGGATAGTTCCCAGCGCTTGGGAGGCGTGGTGGGGCAGGTACATAGCCGCATCCATAGCTCCAGCAGCAGTGTGCAGGCGCTTTCTATCCTAACCTCCCAGCTTTCCGCCGCCCTGGAGGAAGTTTCAGGCAGTGTGGAAAACATCAGCGGCAATGCTGCCGGCACCCGGGCCGGCGCCCAGGATATGGCAGAAGAGTGCGCCGCCATTACCGCCTATTCTGTGGAAATGAGGGGGCGGGCCGAGGAGATTGAGGAAACTGCCCGGGAGAATATGGAATCTGTCCGTACACGGACAGAGGAAATTGTGTCCCAGCTGAGTACGGCCATTGAAAAGAGCAAAAGCGTGAAGGAAATCAGCGGTTTAACAAAGGACATACTGTCCATTTCCTCTTCTACCGACCTAATTGCCGTCAACGCCTCCATTGAAGCGGCCCGCGCCGGTGAGGCAGGCCGTGGCTTCGCTGTAGTGGCCCAGGAAATACGCCGCTTGGCCGATTCCTGTGCCGAAACAGCCAACCATATCCAGCAGGTGAGCAGTATAGTCACCGAGGCCGTGGATTATCTTTCCGGCAGTGCCCAGGAACTGGTGGACTATTTGGGCCATGCTGTATTGGAGCAGTTTCAGCGTTCGGCAGCGTCCGGCAAGCAGTACCGTGACGATGCTATTTATGTGGAAAGCAGCATAGAAGCCTTTAACAGCCGGGTAGAGCGCCTGCGGGCCGCTATGGACGAGGTAGCGGGCTCCATCGCCAATATTTCCAACGCTATCGGCGGCGCGGCGGAAGGCGTGAACAGCGCGGCGGGGCGTACCCAAAACCTGGTAGAGGATATGTCCGGGATTACGCAAGGAATGTCAACAAATGAGGATATTGTAGACGAACTGCAAAAGCAGATGGAATCTTTAGCGAATTTGTAAAAAATATTTCAACAGGTGTACCTGCTGAATATGGCCAAAAGGCTGCCGGCCACGCTTTTGTGTAAAATTTAAAGGGTGCGTTGCTTTCAGAATCGAAACAAAGCGGTTTTAATCAGCCGTTTTGTTTCGATTTTGTCTATTCTGGTTGGGCCTGTATCCAAACCATTAGTGTCCGTATTCACAGGTCAGCGTTGCGCAGCAGGGGAAACCTGCCTGCCGGCGCCCATTTATAAACACTATCAGGTCCTTTGTTTTTGACAGGACAAACGCCCGTCAATGGGGGCCCTGGTATATTCGCAGCCTCAAATTAACCGGGGGTAATTACCAACGGAACAATAGGCGGTACAGCTTAGCCTGGGGCCTTCCCCCTAAAAATAAAACAGCTTGTAAACTTTCCTGCCGCCCTTGTGCTGAACTGTAATATCTGATAAAATAATGTTGTTATACCCAAAAGCCATAGCGTAGGGAAGGGCTAAGGCAAACTGGGGCAAACAAAACAAAATTTAAAAAAGAAAGTTGAGCTGATTACATTTGGGCACGTCTGACGGAATATATTATATACTGTTGGTTGCTTTAATTGCTGGTTCGGGGTTTTTCTCCGCCACAGAAACTGCTATTTCTACTGTAAACAAAATAAGAATGAAAAACTACGCCGATGAAGGCGACTCCCGCGCTGCCACAGTGCTGAAAATTGCCTCCAAGTACGAACAGGCCCTTTCTACTGTGCTTATTGGCAACAACATTGTAAACATTGCCTCTGCTTCCCTGGCAACAGTTCTTTTTACAAAGTATTTCCCGGCCAACGGCGCGGCCCTTTCTACTTTTTTTATGACCATTATTGTGCTTATTTTTGGCGAGGTTCTGCCAAAAAATATGGCAAAAGCCAACAGCGAATGGGTGGCCCTGCGGGTAGGCGGGATTTTAAACCTGTTAATGAAAATTTTTGCGCCGGCTGTGTTCCTTTTAGTAAAGCTGAGCAACTTTGTTTTAAGCAGGTTTTCTTCAGAAGAAAAACCTTCCGTAACAGAGGAAGAGTTAAAGTATATTAT
>CAJTSZ010000132.1:4007-5107 GCA_910578755.1 uncultured Oscillospiraceae bacterium
GGCGTTTTGGAACAGGATGAAAGCGACCTGGTGCAGTCCGCCCTGGAATTTGACGAAATTGAAGTGCAGGAAATTTTAACCCCCCGTGTGGATATGATAGCCATTGACACAGAAGACCTCTGGGAGGATATTGTGGAACTGGTAAAAACCAAGGGGGTTTCCCGTATTCCTGTGTATGAAAAAAGCATAGACCATATTATTGGCATTGTGCGCAGCCGGGATGTACTTATGGCCGAAATTGAAGGAAAACGGGATATTAAAGCCCTAATTTCCGACTGTATGTTTGTCCACCGCACCATGCGGGTTTCCCAGCTTATGGAAAACATGAAAAAAAGCAAAGCGCAGCTGGCCGTTGTTACCGACGATTATGGCGGCACCCTTGGCCTTGTTACCATGGAGGACGCCCTGGAGGAACTGGTGGGCGAAATTTGGGACGAGTATGACGAGGTGGAGGAGGAACTGGTCCGGGTGGACGATATGACCTACCTGGTTTCCGGCGACGCCAATGTGTACGATACCCTGGAGCAAATCGGCTGCGATATGCGTAATTTTGAAAGCGATTACAACACGGTAAGCGGTTGGACCCTGGAAAAAATGGAGCATATCCCCCAAATTGGGGAAAGCTTTGTTTACGGTAATTTCCGCGTTGTTGTGGAAGAAATGGAAGACCAGCGCATTACAAAGCTGAAAATAGAAAAACTGCCCGGTGCTGCAGCCGCGGAAGAATAAATAGCAGCCCGGCGGAAATACCGGAATTAAAAAGCCGGTGTTTTAGGAGGAAAAACCTGTGGAAGAAAAAGCAAAAGAACAAATGAAAGCCAAGGGACAAGGAAATCCAAAAGGGAAGGCAAAGCCCACAGCTGGGAAGGAAAATCAAGCTAGTGGGGTAAATAAACCAAAGGAAGCAAGTAAGGCAAAAGCCGAAGAACAAGCCAAGGCCCGGGAAAGGGCAAAGGCCGAAGAACAAGCCAAAGCCCGGGAAAAAGCAAAGGCCGAAGAACAGGCCAAGGCCCGGGAAAGGGCAAAAGCCGAGGAACAAGCAAGGATTCAGGAAAGGGCAAAGGCCGAAGAACAGGCCAAGGCCCAGGAAAGGGCAAAGG
>CAJTSZ010000133.1 GCA_910578755.1 uncultured Oscillospiraceae bacterium
CCTTACCTCTCTTTACAGGTTATATCACCCGGCGGATGGCTTAGGTATGCTGTTTATCGGCTGGAATGGATTGCCCTCTCATGCTTCTATATATAGGCAAGCCTCAATAAAAGGCGTCCCCTACTTTACATAATTTCGCTTTGGTTATCATACAGTGTAAGGATTTATCTTATCAAAGAAGGCTGCCCTCTGCGCTGGACCAGTGGAGCAAGCCTTCAATGAAATAAGTTCAAAACAACAGGGGGGGAAGCCCATGAACAAGAAAAAAGCAATCCGCTGGGCCGCTGCGGCCTTGGCTGTATGGGTGCTGTCCACACCAATATGTGCCGAAGAACCAAGGAAAGAACCAGCGTATTCGGCCGTAAAAGAAGATGTATGGCAGTACGACCAGTTTGAAACCACCGCCAAGGGGTGTATTGTAATAGAGGCCGAAACAGGACGCATTTTGTACGGGCAAAATATTCACACCCAGCTGCCTATGGCCAGTACAACTAAAATTATGAGCGCCCTAATCGCCCTGGAGCAACCCAATTTAGATGAATATTTTACTGTTGACAGCCAGGCTATTCAGGTGGAGGGCTCTTCCATGGGGCTGCAAGTAGGCGACCAGGCTTCTTTAAGAATGTTGGTCTATGGTATGATACTGCCCTCGGGCAACGACGCCGCCAATGCCACAGCTGTGCGTATTGCAGGTTCTATAGAAGGATTTGTGGAGATGATGAATGCCAAGGCGGAAGAAATGGGGCTAAGTAATACCCACTTTGTAACCCCCTCCGGCTTGGATGCCGATGGCCACTACTCCACCGCCTATGACATGGCTATGCTCACTGCCGCAGCCATGGAAAACCCCACCTTTCGGGAAATATGCAAGTTAAGCCAGGCCCAGGTAAAGTTTGGTAATCCTCCCTATGAACGGTGGATAAAAAACCACAATAAGCTGATGAGTATGTACGAACCATGTATTGGGGTAAAAACCGGTTTTACCGACAATGCCCGCAGGTGCCTTGTTTCCGCAGCAGAGCAGGACGGGACCACCTTAATTTGCATTACATTAAATGCCGCCGATGATTGGAACCTGCACATTGGAATGTACCAGCGGTATTTTAATGAAATTAAGGGGTACGATTTGCAGCAGCTGCTGGAGGAAGAAAGTATTCCTGTTGCGGGCGGACGAGTGCGCCGCTGCGGGGTGGCTCTGCCTAAGCCCATGCAATTCCCTATGAAATCTGGTGAGAAGGAAGCCGTGTCCTGCCAGCTGTTGTGGGACCCGTTTTTGTTTGCCCCGGTTAAAACAGGCGACCTGGTGGGCGAAGCCGTTTTTCTCTATAACGGCGCCGAATTTGCCCGCTGCCCCTTAGTTGCAACAGGAAATGTGCCCTGCCAGGAGAAAGAAAATAAATCCCTTATTGACAGAGTGAGTGAATTTGTTTTACAATTATTTTAGCATAATCGCCCTTCAGCGGGGAAACCGCTGAAGGGCTACAAGTTTGCAGGCAAGTTCGCGCAAACTTTATTGCCGGTTTGGTTTTGCCAAACTGGCGTGCCCTGTAGATGGAATGTGAAAAGGAAAAATATATTGGAGGACCTATGGCCAAAGAAACAAGAATTCAAAAGGCCCTTTCTGAAAACGGGATTATTTCCCGCAGGAAGGCGGAAGAGCTGATACAGCAAGGAAAAATACAGGTAAACGGGCACCCGGCCGTACTGGGGCAAAAAATTGACCCAGTGAAGGACGCAATTACAATCAGCGGCGAACGGGTTTATTTGGAGCGCAGCACCCGCAAAATATATGTTATGCTCAACAAACCACGGGGCTACGTTACTACCATGAGCGACGAGCTGGGCCGCCGCTGCATTAAAGAGCTTATAGACGATGTGCCAGAGAGGGTGTACCCTATTGGCCGTTTGGATAAAGACAGCGAAGGGCTTTTGCTGTTGACCAACGACGGTGAATTTGCCAACTTTATTATGCACCCAAGCCACCATGTTTCCAAAACATACCGGGTAACCGTGCGCCCCAGTGTTTCTGACGAGCAGCTGATCCAGCTCTCCTCCGGAGTGGAAATAGACGGCAGGATGACTGCCCCGGCAGTCATCCACGTTTTGGAAAAGCAGCCAGGCAGGGTGGTGCTGCAAATGGTTATTCATGAAGGGCGCAACCGGCAAATCCGTAAAATGTGCGAGGCAGTGGGCCTGGAGGTAGCCCGGTTAAAACGTACTTCCGTTGGCCCGGTAAAGCTGGGTATGCTTCAGCCAGGGGAATGGCGGGAGCTAAAGCCCAGAGAGGTGGGGATGATTCGCAATTCCGCCAAAATAACGGTGCAGGAAAAGCCGGCGGGCGCCAAAAAGCAAAAGCCTGCCCGCCCAGAACCAGTAAATAAAAGCAGAAAACGCCCCTTTCCTGATAAAAAGATGGGGAAAAGCTTTGGACAGCCCAACAATAAAAATACCAGGGCAGCACGGTCCTATTCCTCCCCTTCCAAAAACCGAAAAGGGTAACAATAAACCCTCCTATGGAAAATTTCCATAGGAGGGTTTATTGTTACCGCCGTAAGCAGTTATGTGTCAATTCATTGCAAGCAAAAACGCAAAAGGTTCCCCGTGCCCACCCTCGCAGCCGCAGTCAATATCCGGTGATAAATATAATTTGTTACTATGCGCATATGCGCCGTTGGGGCATAACAATTTTAAGGGAGTTGAACCCCTCGCCCGCCCTTAGGCTTACCATGGATGCAACTTCCGCTGTTGCCGCGCGATATTCGCCCTGCTTCTGCTACCAACAAATAATTTTATTCCATTAAATCAATATTCCAGTTGCTTTCCTGCAATTTATTGTCCAGCAGGCGCAGTTCCCTGGCCATGTTGTCAATTTGCTCCTGCCACTCTGTAACTGTAATAGCCGGCTTTATTTTAATTTCCGTATTCCTTGCGCGGTAGGCCGTTTGGCTGGCAACAGAAACTATCTCTTTATATGCTTGAATTTTCAGGGAAAGGGTGTCCTTTTTGGCAATCAGCTCCGTTAACGGTTCCCCGTTCACCTTCATTTGGGAGTTGGTTAAGTTAATGCGGGCAATCAAATAGGTCAAGCGGGCAACAGCCGCGTCCAATTCCTGCTTCAGCTTTTCCGGTTCTTCGGCCGTTTTTTCCCCCTCCTGCACCAGCACATTGTTTTGCAGCCGGTTTTTTAGCTGCTGGATATTCCTGTTGATATCCGCCCGTTCCTGCAATGCTTCAGCAAGCTTCATTGCGTACTCCTCCAATTTCTTTGTTGTTTCAATGACCCTGTTATGTATTTATGGCTATTTTATCATTCTTTTTACAATAATACAATAGAGAGGGGCTGCTGTGGAAGTGTCCAATAAAAGAGTTCAGCTGCCTCCAAGCCTGTGCTGTCACCTGCGCCCTATTCTTTCTTCGCCAGAAAGAAATATGGCCTGGGGTTCCACCCCCAAAAGTTTGCTGAAAGCAAACTTGCTGCCTTACAGCGGTACCCCGCTGTAAGGTTTGGGACTGGAAGCCTCAATAGTAAGAACCCTATTTGATTAGGTGTGGGATAGCAAGGGAAAACGCAGCGGCTGCTCCCGGAAAAGCCTTGCGTCCTTTCCCAATAGGAACAGTGTGCTGTCCTCCTCGGTATATGGAACTACCTCAAATGCTGCGCCGCCGTTGCCGGAAGGCTCCAAAGGGACCCATTGCAGGGCACAATGGGAGATACCAGGGCGAACCAAAGCAGAAAGAACATGGTTCACACTTACAGGCTGCGGGGCTAAAATATCATAAAGAAGCAAGGTTTCCTCCGTATATTCCGCCACAGCAATGGCATTGAGCTTTGGCAGGCAGTACAGCCAGGGCGCGCAGGAAAATGGCTCAAAGCAGCAGGCGTAAAGCAGCACAAGCTGGGGGTTGTTCACCATAGCCAGCTGATACTGGGGAACGGCCTTTTCCGCAAACTGCCACAGCAGCTGCTGGTCCTTGGGGTTTTGCATATCCATTTTGCGGGGAAGTACCCCTTGGGCAGCCTGGGGCATGGGACACAAGGTTTGGTATTCCCTTGCGGGGGCAAAACCAAATTTGGGGTAGAAGCCTAAAACACTGTCGTTGGCAAACAAATAGATTAAGTCGGATTGTCCCGCCCAATCCGCCAAAACATACTCCATTAAAAAGCGGCTGAGGCCCCTGCCCCGGAATTCCTTCGCCGTGGTAACGGTGCCAAGCTGGGTATACTGTTTTTCTTGGCCGAAAACAAAGAAGCGAATGGGGCTGACGGTAACATGGGAAACCACCTCCCCCTGAAACAGGAGAGAATAGCCCACACAGTTTTTCCCCCAGCAGCCTTTTTGGTACCATTGCTCAAAGGTAAAGCCAAAAGCGGCCTTGGTAAGGCGGTTTAAGCTGTGGCGGTACTGGGAGTCCTGCTCCTCCTGAACCAGCAGGGTGTATTTTGTGTTTTGAATAGAAACTGTTTTTCTCAAAGCGTACTCCTTTTTGCAGCAATGGTTTAATTGGGCCTGTCGCCCACGGTACGCAGCATGGCCTTTACCGCTGCCGCCAGGCGGCGGCGCTCCTCTGCTTCCATGGGCAGGGTGTGGGAAAGGACTTGCTGGGCCGCCTGTTGCGCCTGCATCAGAAGCTCCATATCGCCGCTTAAATCCGCAATTTTCAACTGGGGCAGGCCGTGCTGCCGTTTCCCTAAAAAGTCACCTGGGCCGCGGGTTTTTAAGTCGTATTCCGCAATGCGGAACCCGTCCCCGGTTTGGTGCATCACGGCCAGGCGCTCCCTGGTTTCCGGGTTTTTGGCGTCGGAAACCAAAATACAAGTGGATTGGGCGCTGCCCCTTCCAACCCGCCCCCGCAGCTGGTGCAGCTGGCTTAAGCCAAAGCGCTCGGCGTTTTCAATCATCATAATTACCGCGTTGGGCACATCCACCCCCACCTCTATAACGGTAGTGGAAACAAGAACCTGTATTTCCCCCGCTTTAAACCGTTCCATTACGGCGTCCTTTTCCTTTGGCTTCATTTTGCCGTGGAGCAGCCCCACCTGGTAGCCGGCAAAGGCCTCTGCCGCCAGCTGG